>NZ_JBZXTS010000023.1:0-23340 GCF_058895785.1 Staphylococcus sp. B1(2026) | reverse complement strand
CCTCTTTTTCTGCTGGTGTTAAGTTTTTAAGATCATCTACTAATGTTATCTCTGGATCATTAGGTGTATATCTATCAGTATCTGGAACTTTAACCACTGTTTCTGATGGTGGAATTGTATCTTTTGTTCCATCTGGATATGTTACTGTTACTGTTCCATTTTTAGATACTACAATTTTAGTACCTGTTGGAAATTCTTTTCCAGATTTCTCTACTACTTTTGATTTAACTGTATCTTTCTCTTGTTGAGTTAAATTATTTAAATCTACTACTGGTGTGACAGAAGTTACACCTGCATCATATTGCTCAGTCATAGGTTTAGGTTTAACTGTATCCGTTAAAATATCAGTTGATCCATCTGGATATTTTACTGTAACCGTACCATTAGGTGAAACTGTTAATTGTTTTTTATTAATACCTTTATTCGGATTAGCAGCAATAACAGCATCCTTAACTTGCTCTTTCTCAGGTGTTGTTAAATTATTAACATCATCTACTGGTGTTTTTTCAGGTGGATTTAATTCTGTACGTTCTGCTTGTGTTGGTTGAACTGTTTGAACCGTTTCTTGACTTTGCAATTTATTAGGTTCTGTTTGTTTAGCTTTTACTTCTTGACCAACAACTAAAGGTGTTGTTACAGGTACATTCCATTGTCCTTTAGTATTTACAGTTGTTTCTTTTGTTGTTCCATCTGGTAAAGCAACAACAATGTTAGAATTAGGAATACCTGTTCCTGTGATTTGTTTATCATCAGTATCAATTGTATTAATTACTGGTACTGCTGATACTTCTTGTTTTTTAATAACTAAGACATAATTTAATGTCCCACTTTGACCTGCAGTATTGACAGTTGATTTTTGAACACGTGCCACAGTATAACCTGATGCCGGATCAATTGTAGGATTTAAACGATCTATTTGTTGCGCTGCTTTTAAATTATATTTATTAATATCAAATTTCGTTGTACCATTAACAGATACTGTTTTAGGTGTAGTACCTTCAGTATAATTTACTGTAATTGGTTTATTAACTAAATGATTTGATTCATCAACAATTGAAATTGTTACAGGACGCTCATTAATCGCGTAACCATAACGTGCATTATTAGAAATACGTTTTGGTACTGGTGCTGCCCAGTTAGATGAACGTGTTGTTTCAAAATACAACATATTTTGATCATAATCATTAATTTTACCAGTTAAAATTGTACGTGCTTGCTTTTTACGTGCAATTAAACTTTGATAATCACGATAAGCACTATAATATTTGTTATGATCCCCTTCAGGAATACCTGATAAATTAGCAACACCAGAGAATGATTGATTTCCTTCAGGTGTTCTTACATGAATTGGGTTAACATTTGGATTTGAATAGTAATATTGGCTATTACTTAACCATTTACCACTTGTATAATCTTTCGGTGTCCCATCTGGGTTAACATATCGAGAATCTTTTGTGATTTCTTTTTCTGGAAGTCCCTGATAGGCAACAGTATTATAAGGTTCTGCTTTCATACCTGCAGACCAAAAAGCAATATGTTCAGCAGCTACACCATGTTGTGTCAGACCACCAATTTCATCTTCATTGGCACCATTAAAGACATAAACAACACGCAAGTCACCATTATCTAACTTTTGTACATCTATATCTGCATGCCCTGCTACTTGAGATGCTAACCATGTTGTATACGTTCCTTGATTGTTGTAACCTTGCTTAAATGAATATGTTTTTGAATTTTGTAAGTTTTGTTTTTGATCGCCTGCTGCACGGAATGTTGCACCACTAACACTTCTAAATGCAGAATGCTCATTATTTTCATTAGCTTCATTAGTAGTTGGTGCAACTGTCTTTCCTTCAATATGATCATCTTGTTTTTGAGTAGTTGATACAACTTCTTTTAATTTAACATCACTATTTTCAGTAGTTACTTCTTTGTTTGAAGCTTCTTTATTCTCTGTTGATGTTGATTTAACTTCTTTACTTGTAACTTCTATTACTTTTTCAACAGGTTTTTTAATTTCTTCTTCAATAATCAGCGTAACTTCTACAACTTTTTTTGAGCCATCAGGAAACGTAACAACTACAGGCACATGAAATTCACCCGCTGTTTGACCATCTACTAATGTTGCACCAGATGCTAATTCAAATTGTAATTGTCCTTTATCAGTCGGAAAATCAAGTGCAGTTATATTTTCGAATAACATTTCTTTTGTTACAACTGTACCAAACACTTTAGATAACTTTTCAGCGTGTAAAATGAACACACTAGCTTGTTCAGGTTGTTTTTCAATTGCTTCAGTTACTAAAGATTTTTTTGTAACGGTTTCATTTGACACTGTTGGTGTACTTTCTGAAGTTATTTCTGTTGACATTGCTTTTTCAGGCATAACAGATTCAGGCTGTGTCGCTACATTTTCTTGTGGCAATGTAACTTTACTTTCTTCTGAAGCTGTTGGGACATTTTCTACTGCAACTACTTCATCAGCCGCTAATACAGAACCACCTGTTAAAAATAATAAACCTCCAACCATAATTGAAGCAACACCCAGCTTCATTTTTTTAATCGAATAAAAATTTACTTGACGACTGGTTTTTTCTTTTAATAATTTTAAATTATTTTTCCCTATCATTTATTTCTCCTTAAATTTATACAAATTTTATTTTATAGAATACTATAAAATATCCTATGATTTTATAATAACGTTATTCTAAGATTTATGTCAATATTTTTCTATTAATTTACACTTTTTTACAAGAAAAATATTAAAAATTTATATTTATAATTAATTAATAAACTTAATTCTATTTCAAATGTAAATTACAAAAAATATCTAATTTTTAGTTTTTTATATTTATGAATATAAAAAGTATCGACTAAATGCATATATAGTCGATACTTTATCAAAATATCTAACAGTATTTTATATAATTACTCAATTATATGAATTTTCATTGTGTTTGTATTACCTGTTTTTGCAATTGGTGTACCCGCTGTAATAATAATTGTATCATCTTTTTTAGCTGCACCTGATACTTTTACTACTGCGTTAACTGCTGCTACCATTTCATCTGTTGTTTCAGTTACACCACCGACAATAGGAGTAACACCCCACACAATCGCTAAACTACGAGAAACTTGCTCATTCGGTGTTACAGCAACGATATGTGCATGTGGACGATATTTAGAAATTAAACGTGCTGTACGTCCTGTTTGTGTAGATGTTGCAATTGTTTCGATATCTAAGTTCAACGCAGTATGTCCAACAGCTAAACCAATCGCATCATTGATATCTTTCGTTTCAGTAAAGTATTTAGCACGGCGACTTAATACCGCTTTATAATCTTGTTCTTCTTCTGCACGGAAAGCAATACGTGACATTGTTTCAACTGTTTCTACTGGATAACTACCGTTAGCTGACTCACCTGATAACATAA
The DNA here is from genome assembly GCF_058895785.1 of Staphylococcus sp. B1(2026). Lineage (NCBI taxonomy): Bacteria > Bacillati > Bacillota > Bacilli > Caryophanales > Staphylococcaceae > Staphylococcus > Staphylococcus sp. B1(2026). Next base: position 19,906 of record NZ_JBZXTS010000023.1, on the reverse strand, counting down.
TTGCATCTGTACCATCGTAAATAGCATTAGCAACATCTGATACTTCTGCACGTGTTGGTCTAGGGTTATCTTGCATTGAATCTAACATTTGTGTTGCAGTAATAACTGGTTTACCAGCTAAATTACATAAACGAATAAAATGTTTTTGTAAAATAGGTACTTCTTCTGCTGGTACTTCAATACCTAAATCACCACGCGCTATCATTAAACCATCTGATACTTCGATAATTGATTCGATATTATCAACAGCTTCTTGACACTCAATTTTAGGAATAATTTGAATGTGTTCTGCACCTTCTTGTTTTAAGATCTCACGAACTGCAATAACATCTTCTGCACGACGAACAAATGATTGTGCAATATAGTCAACACCTTGTTGACAACCAAAACGAATATCCGCTTCATCTTTTGCTGTAATAGCTGGTAATTTAGTTGATACACCCGGTACATTAATACCTTTTTTAGAACTTACAGGCCCTGTATTTTGTACTGTTGTGTCAATGATACCTTGTGCTTTATCAATTGCATCAACAGTTAAACCAACTTTACCATCATCGATTAAAATCGAGTCACCGACATTAACATCATTGATTAATTCTGGATATGAAATAGAAATCATTTCAGGTGTACCTAAAACCTCTGTCATAGAAATTTTTAATTTGGCACCTTTTTCTAAAATGAATTTTTCGGCCATGTCATGTGTACGAATTTCTGGACCTTTAGTATCTAATAAAATAGCTAAGTTAGCATTTTTTTCTTCACGTAATTCTTTTGCTAAAACAATACGTGCACCATGTTCTTGATGGTCACCATGTGAAAAGTTTAAACGAATAACGTTCATACCTGCATCAATCATGCTTGACATTGTTTCACGTTTTTCAGATGCTGGACCTATCGTACAAACAATTTTTGTTTTTCTTGTGTTCATTATAAAAATTCCTCCTAAGGATTGTTAAATTGATAATTTTTTAGAGATTTCGTACATACCTAAATCAATTTGGTGTGTACTATTAAAGATTTCATCAAAATGACGGTGTGTTAATTGATTTTGTTGAATACCTACCGCATGTCCAGAAACACCTTTTAGTAATAATTCAACTGCATAACCACCTAAACGCGAAGCAAGTACACGATCAAATGCAGTTGGGTTTCCCCCACGTTGCATATGTCCTAAAATTGATACACGTGCATCAATATCAATTTTCTCTTTTAATTCTTTAGCAAATTCATTACCGCCCATTACACCTTCTGCTAAAATAATAATTGAATGACGTTTACCACGTTTCATTCCTTGTTCGATGTATTTAACTGTTTCGTCAATTGATACCGCATTTTCAGGAATAATGATTGTTTCAGCACCACCAGCAATACCTGACCAAAGTGCTAAATCTCCAGCATCACGACCCATTACTTCAATAACAAATGTACGTTCATGTGATGAAGCTGTATCGCGAATCTTATCAATTGCATCAACAATTGTGTTTAATGCTGTATCAAAACCGATAGTAAAATCTGTTCCTGCAATATCATTATCAATTGTACCAGGAATACCGATTGTTTGAATATTCATTTCGTGTGATAATAATTGCGCGCCACGATAAGAACCATCTCCACCAATCACAACTAAACCATCAATCCCTAAAGCCTCTAGATTTTTAATTGCAACCTGTCTTACTTCAGGATCTTTAAATTCTGGTAAGCGTGCTGAAAATAAACTTGTTCCACCACGTTGAATAATATCACCTACACTACCTAATTCTAATTTTTTTATATTATTTTCAACAAGACCTTTATAACCTTCATAAACGCCGTATACTTCTAATCCGTTAAAAATAGCTGTACGTGTTACTGCACGAATAGCAGCATTCATACCTGGTGCATCTCCACCACTCGTTAAAACAGCAATTTTTTTCATGTTGCTTACCTCTTTCATGTTTATTTAATTTTTTTGATCTTTCATTAATAAAATAACACATTTGTTTTAGAAATTCCAATACTATTATGTTAAACATTAAATGTAAACGTTTAAAGTTTGAAGATTTTTTTAACGTGAGATTTTAATCACATTTTCATTAAATTTCTTCTCAAGTTCTTGTAAAATATCATTTGTTTCTAAGTAACCATATGCTTGATATTGATTCGTTTTTTCATAATATAAATATACCGCAATTTTACCTGTTAACTTACAAAATTGTTTTAATAATTTCAAATCTTCTTCATCAGTGATTTTAATAAACATTTTAGAAAAAGTTGCACGTAAATCCGTTTCAAATTTTTCTAGTGTAATGACTTCATTAATAATTAATTGTTCGCGTTGTTCTATCTCTTTTTTAGTTAGCTCCTTTTTAACTAACATAATACGTTGCTGCCCTTGTTCTAAAAATCTTCTATAAGTTAAATATAAGTTTGGAAAAATAACCGCATCTATTTCAGTATCACCATCAAATAAAGTTAAGAAGGCCATTTGTTGTCCTGTTTTTGTTTTAATTACACGAATACGTGTAATTTCTACATATGTATAACCTGTTTTAGCTATTTTTTGAATTTTTTTTAATGGTAATAAATATTTTTGTTGATAAATTGTATTAATAGGATGCTGTGAAAAATAAAAACCAATGACTTCTTTTTCTCTTCTTAATTTTTCACTATCTGACCATTCTTCTTGTACTTCATATCGAATAGACATACCTGAAGCAGTTAAAATAATATCTTTACCTTCAACTTTTATATTTTTATCTGTTAATTTTTGTGCCATATGAAATAATGTTGATCGATTATAACCAAAACTATCCAAAGCACCTGCTTCTATTAATGAATTTAATACTTGTCCAGTTAAGATTTTTTTAGGTACCCGTTCTAATAAATCGTCCAAACTTTTAAACTCACCTTGAGTATAGCGTTCTTGAACAATCGCTTTAACAGATTGAAAACCAACATTTTTAATGCTCGTTAATGCAAAATAAATTTTATCATCAATAACTTTATAATAACTATCACTAAAATTAATGTCAGGTCTCATCACTTGCAAACCTAATTTTCGACTTTCTTGCACGTATTCTTTAACTTTTTGCTCATCCAATGTTACAGAAGACAATAATGCAGACATAAAATAAGCTGGGTAGTAATATTTTAAATACGCTAATTGATAAGAAATCATTGCATAAACGACTGCATGACTTTTATTAAAACCATAATCTCCAAATTTATTAATTAATTGATAAATTTCTTGGCTCAATTTAACATCATAACCTTTTTGTACCGCACCTTCAACAAATTTTTGTCTTAAATCCTCTAATTGTTGATGATTTTTTTTACTGATGGCACGTCGTAAATTATCCGCTTCACTTAAAGAAAACCCTGCAAATATTGCTGCAATTTTCATTACTTGCTCTTGATAAATCATAATACCATACGTGCTATCTAAAATATTTTTCAAATCTTCATGTGGATAACTAATTTGTTGTTGCTCATGTTTTCTAGCAATAAACATAGGAATTTGTTCCATTGGTCCTGGACGATATAAAGCTAATACCGCTATAATATCATCAAAACTGTTCGGTTTTAAATTCATCAAGACTCGTCTCATACCAGCAGATTCTAATTGAAAAATCCCATTTGTTTGACCACGTGATAAGTAATCAAACACTGCTTTATCTTTATAATCAATATTGTTCAATGTAAAATCAGGTTGTTGTTTTTTTATTTGTTTGACAACACGTTCTATTAAAGTTAAATTTTTCAAACCTAAAAAATCCATTTTCAATAAACCGACTGCTTCTAAATCGTCCATTGTCCACTGTGTAATATGATGATCTCCTTGATCATTTAATGGCACAATATCATCCAATGCCTGACTACTAATAATAACACCAGCAGCATGTGTCGAAGTGTTTCTAATATGACCTTCTAAACTTAAAGCAATTTTAAACCATCTTTGATATAACTCGCCTTGTGCAATAAATTGTTGTAAAGAAAGTGATTCTTGATAGGCTTCTTTCAATGTAATTTTCAAGCGATGCGGAATATGTTTTGAAATAAATTTTAACTCTTCATTTTTAAACTGAAAAACACGTGCAGTTTCACGCGCCACAGCACGTGCTGACAAAGTACCAAAAGTAACAATTTGTGCGACATTATGTCGACCATATTTTTCAGTCACATATTGAATGACTTCATCACGTCTCGTATCTTGAATATCAATATCAATATCAGGTAAAGACACACGTTCAGGATTTAAAAACCTTTCAAAAAGTAAGTCGTATGCAATCGGATCAGCTTGCGTAATACCTAAAACATAAGCAACTAACGAACCTGCAGCTGAACCACGACCTGGTCCAACATTAATCCCTTGTTGTCTAGCATAATTAATAAAATCAGCTACAATTAAAAAATAATCTGCAAAACCCATTTGACAAATTGTTGTTAATTCATATGTTAAACGTGAACGATAATTATCCAATTGCATCAAATCAGCATATTTTTCGTTTGCTTGTTGTTTGACAAATGATTCAAAATACGCTGTGACTGAATTATATGTCGACGGCAATGGAAATTTCGGTAAATATAATTGTTGATTATCTAATGTTAACTGACATTGCTCAGCAATTTTCACTGTCTCGTCGAAGGCCTGTTTTAACTCTGGATAGCTTTGTCTCAACTGCATTTGATCTTGTTCAGATAAATAATATTCTTGTCCTGATTGTTTATAAATTTCTCTTACATCTAAACGGTCATTATTTCTTATCGCAAGTGCTGTTTGATAACTCATAATATCTTGGGGATATAAATATCTAACCGGTCGAATATACACGGCTTTTTGTAATTGTAAAGTCGTTAATAATTCTCTAGTCAACTCATTAATCGCAATATAAGGTGTTAATTTAGTAAATGTTTGACACCATTGTTGATTTTGTTGCACATCTGCTTTAATAATATAAATTAAATTCGTTTGATATTCATACAAGGCCTGCCACGATAAACTATTATTTTGTGATAATAAAGTTGAAATAATCATCAAAGATTTAAAACCTTGTTCATTTTTAGCGTATGCTAACACTTCAATCAATTGGCCTTCAATTTGACAAGGTATTGAAATACCGATTAATGGTTGTATTTCATATCGTTGACATAATTGATAAAATTTATAAGCACCGTATAATTTCATACCATCAACTAATGCCAATATTTTATGATTTTGACTTAGGGCATAATCTTTCCAAGTTTCTAAAGTAATGGTACTCGACAAAATATCATATTCTGAATGCACTTCCAGTTGTATAAAAGACATCATATGCCTCCTTTCTTGACGAATTGCTCACAATTATTTGTTTATAATGAGTTGTAATTGGTCGATTAGATGATCTAATTGCGACCAATCTGTTAAAGTGGCACCTGACGCCAATGCATGTCCACCACCATCAAACATTTCAGCAATATGATTAATTGCATAATGTTTTGAACGTAAACGCACACGAATTTGTTGCGTCGTACTATCTTCAATTGCAATAAACCAAATTTCTAAATCCTCTAAATCACGAATTGCATTAACATGTATCGCAATATCATCACGTGTTGCATCTAAAGATTTTAAAGTTTCAGCATCAATTGTAATGTAAGCTAATTGTAGGATTGGTCGTTGATAATGACTTAAAACATATCCCTTCGTTTTTAATAATTTATCTGTTGTCGTATACATATTATTTAAAAATTCACTTGCTGAAAAATTATATAATAATAGCTGACTGACAACACGCATTGTTTCAGCCGTCGTATTAGGAAATAAGAAACGACCTGTATCGCCAACAATACCTGCATATAAATATAAAGCACCTATATCACTTAATGGTTGTGTTAATTTTGTTTGCCATTGCTCACATAATTGATAGATCATTTCACTACATGAACTTGCTTGTGTATGTACTAATTGTAATAGACCGTAAGCATCCACATTTGGATGATGATCAATTTTAATTGCTTTTGCCATTAAGTCTTCAGTTAATTCAGCACCATCTATTCGTTCTTGATTCGCTGTATCAACGATAATAATCAGACTCTTGTCTAAAATATCTGTTGGTATTTCATCCATCTTGACATCTAATGGTATTTGAGAATTATTCGTACCACCACAATATACTGCTTTATCTGGAAACATAGCTTTAATAATTTCTTTCAAACCGAATTGTGAACCAAATGCATCTAAATCTGGATTAATATGTCGATAAATAATAATATTTTTTGCTGCTTGAATGTGTTGATAAATTTGTTGTGCTACTAATTCCATAATTATGCCTCTTTATAATTTATTTTTTAAGTCATACAATAATGACAAAGCTTGTTTCGGTGACACATCATCAATATCTAATTGTTGTAAGTAAGACACTATTTCTTGATGTGCCGAAGATGTTTCAAATAATGATAATTGTTCTACCGTTGATTCAACAACTGGTGTTGACTTTCTATCCTGTGCTGATTGTTGTTCAAATTGTGTCAACAAACTATTTGCTCGATGAATAATTTCATCCGGTAAATCTGCTAATTTAGCAACGTGAATACCATAACTTTGGTCAATCGCACCTTTTTTCACTTTATGCAAGAATACTAGACGACCTGATTGTTCTACGGCTGAAACATGGACATTTTCTACTGTTGGTAAAACTGCTGTTAACTCTGTTAATTCATGATAATGCGTTGAAAATAATGTTTTAGCATGAATATGTTGAGCAATATATTCAATAATTGCTTGCGCTAATGCCATACCATCAAAGGTTGAAGTTCCCCTACCTAATTCATCAAAAATAATTAATGATTGACTTGTAGCATGACGCATTGCTTGTTTAGCTTCTAACATTTCTACCATAAATGTTGATTTTCCTGAACTTAAATCATCAGCTGCACCTATACGTGTGAAAATTTGATCAAAGATTGGTAATACAGCAGAAGTGACTGGTAAAAAGCTTCCCACTTGTGCCATGATGACTAATAAGGCAACTTGACGCATATACGTTGATTTACCTGACATATTCGGACCCGTAATTAAGAAAATATCCTTATCAACAGGCATGATACAATCATTATCAACATATAAAGATTTATCCATCATTTTTTCAACGACTGGATGACGTGAACCAATCAAAGTTAAATCACGTTGTTCTGTAAATTGTGGACGTTGATAATTTTGTTGACTCGCTAAATGTGCAAAACTTTGTAATACATCTATTTGACTAATATTATCAGCTAATTTTTGCAGACTTAATACATATGTTTTGACTTGTTCTCTTAAATCAAGGAAAAGTTGATATTCTAAATCGATCATTTTATCATCTGCACCTAAAATTAAAGCTTCTTGTTCTTTTAGCTCAGATGTAATAAATCGTTCTGTATTAGCCAATGTTTGTTTTCTTTCATAACCTAATTGTTCTAAATCTAAACTCTCAATTTGACTGCGTCTAATTTCAATAAAATAACCAAAAACTTTATTGAAATTAATTTTAAGTGATTTAATACCTGTACGTTCACGTTCTTGTTGTTCTAATTGAATTAACCATGTCGTACCATTTTCTTTAGCTTCACGTAACTTATCTAATTCTTCGTGATAGCCTTTTTTAATCATACCGCCTTCTTTAATGGTTAATGGTGGTTGATCGACCAAAGCATTCTCTAATAATGTCACTAATTCAGGAAGTGGTGTTAATCTACTCGCCAACTTAACCAAATGTTGCTCACTACTATTAGTCAAAATCGTTATCATTTGTGGTACTTTTTGTAATGAATACAATAATTGTACTAAATCTTTAGCATTGACATTACCATAAGCAACACGTGCCACTAAACGTTCAATATCATAAACGTCTTTTAATGCCTCTCGTAAATCTTCTTTTGTGAAATAATCATCAATTAAACTTTGTACAATATTTTGACGACGCGTAATTGCTGCGATATCAATTAAAGGTTTATCTAACCATTGTTTTAATTTTCTTGCGCCCATTGCTGTAGCTGTATCATCCATAACCCATAATAATGAGCCTTGCTTTTTATTCCCTATAATTGTTGAAGTTAATTCAAGATTACGTTTAGAATTATGATCAATTTTTAAAAATGATGATAAAATATAATACTTAAATGGCTGTAAATAATCTAAACTTCTTTTTTGCGTACGTTCTAAATAACTAATTAACAATTGTCCTGCTTCAATGAGTAATTGATCTTCTAATTCACTAAATAAATGCTCGTTATGCGTTGATAAAAGCATCTCAGTCTGTTGAGATAAAACAATCCCTCTTTGTTCAATTCTTTGTTGATAATCAGAAGGTAAAGATGTTTGTAAAATTAACTCTTTAACTTGTAATGAATTTAATTCATTCAATACTTCAAAGAAATCATTATCTATCAAAGTTGCGTGTAATTGACCAGTAGAAATATCACCATAAACAAAACCATAACGTTGCTCTTTGTGAATTAATGCAGCAATATAATTATTTTCTTGTTCATTTAGTCCACGTTGTGCCATGACAGTTCCAGGTGTAATTAAACGAACGACTTCTCTTTTTACAACACCTTTTGTTGTTTTAGGATCACCAACTTGTTCGCAAATCGCTACTTTATAACCTTTTTCTATTAATTTTTCTATATAATTTTCTGCAGCATGATAAGGCACACCACACATAGGAATACGCTCTTCAACACCTGCTGAACGACCAGTTAATGTAATTTCTAATTCTTTAGATGCTAGTAAAGCATCTTCAAAAAATAATTCATAAAAATCACCTAAACGATAAAACAAAAAAGCATCTTGATAATCTTGTTTGACGGTTAAATATTGTTGAATCATTGGTGTATATTGTGCTACTGACATAATGAATTCCTCTTTCTTACATAGATTCTACTATAATTTTTTTATTTGTTGCATCTAAAGTCACTGTGCCACCGATTGGTAAAGTCATAATCGGTCGCGTATGACTGCAATCTACATTAGCTAAAATAGGACAATTTAATGTGGGTAAATGTTCTAAAAATAATGATACATAATCTTTATTAGTAGATGATTGATAATGATGTGGACGTCCAATAATTAATCCACCAAGCTCTTTTAAAGAGATAGATTGTACGAGTTGTGTTAATGAACGTTCTGTTCTATAATCTGTTGGTTTTTCATCTTCTAAAAATAAAATATCACCTGGTTGTATGATTGGCATATAAGGTGTCCCTATCAAAGCACACATCGCATGTAAATTACCACCAATTAAACGCCCTGTCACTTGACCTTCTTTAACGGTACGCCATCCTTCTTTTTTAATAATGACATTAGACGTTAAATGTACTTCTGTTTCACTAAATTGTTGGTTCTCATGATAGGTATAAGGTAATTGTCCCTTAATTAGTAAATCATTAAAATATTGAAAACTCTGCTCTCTAAATAATTCTACACTAAAAGTTGGTACAGCAGCTGGACCATAAAAAACTGTTTGACCTGTTTTAGCATAAATCGCCAATAGTAAATTTGTTGTATCTGAAAAACCGATAAATTCTTTTAAACTACGTCCAATCATATCGAAATCTAAATAAGGTAAGATGGCATTCGTATTATAACCACCGATGACTGACATAATACAATCAAGATTAGGATTGGCAACTAATGACATCAACTCATGCGCGCGTGCTTTAGCTGTACCCGAACGATAACCATCATCATGCCCTGTCAACTCTCCCCAAGTTACAGCTATTTGCTTAGTTTTGAAATATTGATTAATTTTAGAAATTACTGAAACATCTTTTGCTGTAATTGGTACTGAACTCTGAAATAAACCTATATGATATTTAATCATTATAGACACCTCCTTAAAATTTTGCTAACCATGTCATAATAAGTTGTTCGACTTGTGTTATCACATCATAACTATTTTTTAAAGTATGCTCACCATTTTTCACTGTCATAAATTCAGTTAATACATTTTGATCTAATAAATGATGATACATAAGGTAACAATCACTATATCTCCATACTTTATCTAAATCTCCCCATAATAAACAAGTGGGTACTTGATAATGATCTAAATAATATATTGGTGATTGGTAAATTAAGGCATCAATTAATGAAGGATGCACTGCTATACCATGCAATTGATAATGTTGCTGTTGCTTAGCTCTAATGGCACCACCTGTTATCATACTCATATAATTTGAATATACTGGTGCTATCGCTATTGTTGAAACAGGTTTGATTTTTTCTTGTACGATCAAACTAGCAATTAACCAATTACCGAAAGAAACACCTAATAAATGAATTTGACATTGCGAATAATTTTGTTCGACCCATTGATAGCTAGCTAATAATTGTTGTTGCCAATGTGACACTGAGTAATGATGCACATTGTCTTTGTCTTTTCCCATACCATCATATTGAAAGGAAATCACTGCACAATGCTTAGCCACTAATTTATCAATTAAATCACCATAATCTTTCTCACCAATTTGATGCGCTAAAAAACCATGACTCATGATCATGACTTGCCTAGCTTTTGTTATATCACCATATATTTGATATTGCATCTCATCACTTCCTATTATTTTTCATCTAAATCATAATTAATTTGTGACGTCATGTCATCTTGAATAAACTGCATTAATTGTTGCATAAATAAATTAACTTCATACATGCTTTCTTGAAATTGTGTCGTAATGGGCAAATTATGAATTTGCTGCTCTAAATCATCTATTTGTTGTTCTACTTGCTGTAATGCATTCGTTTTTCTCATCGCTTTTAAATGTACCGCTTCTTTTTGTAAAGCTTTTATTTGTGACATTGTTGTATTAATAAATTCATTATTTTGAATTTGTTGTTCAATTTGTTGATACCTTATAATATCATCATCGTTTTTTAATTTATCTACAAGTTCATCCAAAACTTGATGAATGGTTTCTAAAGTCATGTTATACTCCTATGCATACATTTTATCTGTTAATTATACCACCCTTTTTTTATTAATTCTATACAACCTATATTTTTAGTGAATAGATAGTAAAAAGGTTCTATCATTTAAAGTACTGATAAATTTACTATCAACACTTTAAATAATAGAACTTAAAATATCAACTGAACAATCTAAATTGTTCAGTTGATATTTGTTTATTTAAATGTTTATCACGCTAGTTATTCAAATTCAATATGTTCAATATATTGTTGTGCATATTGTGCAGCTAAGGCACCATCAGATGTTGCCGTTACAATTTGTCTTAATAATTTTTCACGCACATCACCTGCTGCTAAAATACCAGGTACAGCTGTTCTCATATTGTCATCAGTGACAATATAACCCGCTTCATTTAAAATACCTAAAGCACTAAAAGCTGATGTCATAGGTTGCATCCCAACATAAATAAAAATACCATTCGTTGATAATGTTGATTGTTCCCCAGTCTGTGTATTTTCTAAAGCAACTTCACTAACAACACTATCACCTTTAATTTCAGTAACTACCGTATTCCAAATAATATCTATATTATTTTGTGCAAAAACACGATCTTGTAAGATTTTTTGTGCTCTAAACGTATCTCGTCGATGAATAATAGTTACTTTATCAACAATTTTAGATAAATATAACGCTTCTTCTACAGCTGAATCCCCACCACCGACAACAACGACTTCTTTACCTCTAAAGAAAGCACCGTCACAAACAGCACAATAACTTACACCACGTCCTGATAAAGTATCTTCACCAGGTACACCTAATGATTTATGTTCCGCACCTGTGGCAATGATAATTGACTTAGCAATGAATTCACCACTATCCGTTATAATATGCTTGTGATTATCTTGAACTTTAACATCAGTAATATTACCGTACGCATATTCAGCACCAAATTTTTGTGAATGCTCAAACATTTTAGTTGATAGTTCAGCACCATTGATCATAGCATAGCCAGGATAATTTTCAATATCTTCGGTATTAACCATTTGACCACCTGGAACGCCTCTTTCTAACATTAAAACTGATAAATTAGCTCTTGATGCGTAAACTGCAGCAGTCATCCCAGCAGGACCTGCTCCGATAATAATGACATCATAAATTTTTGACATGACTTAACCTTCTTTCTTAAATATAATTTTTTAAATCTTTTAATGTATCAATAACATAAGTTGGTTGACTTGCATGTTTAACTTGTTCTAAATTTTTTGCTGTCCAAGCAACTAATACTGTGTCTACACCAGCAGCATGGCCTGCTTGAATATCACTGGCATTATCACCTACCATCAATACTTGTGATTTATCTTCAACACCTAAACGTTTCATAGCTAATAATAATTGTTCAGGATGTGGTTTTGCTTCTGTTACATCATCTAAAAATAATAATTCATCAAAATATGAAGTTAAATTGAATAATTCAATACCTTTCATAGCACTTTTTTTCAATTTTGACGTCACAATAGCTAATTTAATACCTTGTTGTTGTAAATATGCTAATGTTTCAGTTAAATATGGAAAAGGTTCAACTAACTCATCATGATGACTTAAATTCCACGATACATATTTTTCAATCATTTCATCCACTTGATCTGGATGTGTTTGACTAAATGTTTGGCGTAATGTTGGCCCTAAATATTGTAATACATCATCACGTGATTTATCTGGGAATATATATTGAAATGTACGAATAATTAATTCGTTAGTATCAATTAAAGTACCATCTAAATCAAATAAAATTGTTGTATATTTTTTCATAATAAACTCCTATGCTTCTCTATACTTCAAACGTGCATAACCTTTATAACGACGATAAATAATCATGATAATAGCAATCACAATAATCACAATTGAAATGACTTGGGCAATACGTAAAGTAGAAGTTAACATTAATGAATCTGTACGCATACCTTCAATAAAATATCTTCCGATTGAATACCAAATCAAGTAACTTGCAAACACTTCACCATGTCTAACCACTTTCTTCAATACGATAATAATTAACAACAAACCTATCATATTCCATAAACTTTCATAAAGAAATGTAGGATGGTAATAAATCCCGTCTATTTTCATATTATCAATAATAAATTGCGGTAAATGTAATTGTTGTAAAAATGACAAAGTTGTTGGTCCACCATGTGCTTCATGATTCATAAAATTACCCCAACGTCCGATAATTTGCCCTAATAATAAACTCGGTGCTAAAATATCTGCCATTTTAAAGAAAGAAACTTGCTTATAGCGACAAAAAATAAATAAAGTTAGTAAACCACCTAAAATTGCACCATGTATAGCGATACCACCTGTCCATATTGCAATAATTTCAGCAGGATGATATTGATAATAATGCCACTCAAATGCAACATAATAAATACGTGCTGATATAATAGCTGCTGGTACAATCCACAATACTAAATCTGAGATAATATCTTTTGGTAAGCCACGTTGTTTAGCTTCTCTTTCAGCTAATTGATAAGCTAATAAAATACCTACAGCAATAATAATGCCATACCATCTTACTTCATGACCAAATATTTCAAAAGCAACAGGATTAATAATACTTAACATATTATTCTCCCCCTTGTATAATTTGCTCTTTTAAACGATTTGTAAATTCTTCAGCTGTATTAATTCCCATAATATTCAAACGATAATTCATAGCTGCCACTTCGATAATAATAGCTAAATTTCTACCCGGTCTAACAGGAATTGTTTTTTTATCAATAGCACTATTTAAAATTTCTAATTTTTCACTATTTAAACCAATACGATCATACATTTTACCATCTTGCCAATGTTCTAAATGTACATTCAAGTCAATAATTTTGTCATCACGTACAGCACCTGTTCCAAATAAAGTCATGACATTAATAATACCTAAACCACGTATTTCTAATAAATGTTTAATTAATTCAGGTGCAGTACCTTTTAATAAACCTGGTTCTAGCTCTTTCACATCAATACGATCATCACCAACTAGACGGTGCCCACGTTTTACTAATTCTAATGCGACTTCTGATTTACCGACACCAGATTCACCCGTAATTAATAGTCCTACACCATAAACATCTAATAAAACACCATGAATAGACGTTTCTTCCGCCAAACAATCACTTAAATATCTTGATAATTCACCCATGAATTTTGTTGTAGACATTGTCGTACTAAAGACAGGTGTATCATACATATTTGATGATTCAATTAATTCAGGAGGTGCTTCCATCCCACGTGAGATAATAATACAAGGTGTTTTACGTGTACATAGCATGTTCATACGTGCTTCTTTTTCTTTAAGCGATAACAGTTCATAAAACGACATTTCTGTTGTCCCTAAAATTTGAATACGATGTGCATCATAATAAGAAAAATAGCCTGCAAATTCTAAACCTGGTCTAGATAAATCGGCAATACCTATTTCTCTATCTAAACCCTTTTCTCCACTAATTACTGTTAAATTGAATCTTTTAGCGACCATTGCTGCTGTAACTTTCATAAAAACCTCCTACTATTTATTATCATCCTTGTGATTCATACGTATAAACTTCACTTTAATATTACCATTATAATAGTTATTAATGACATTAATGACGACTGCCGTTAGAATGGCTGCACCAAATGAAGAAATTTTAAAATAAGGCTGTATTAAATAACTAATAAATTCTAATAACAAACCATTAATAATTAATGCTGTTAAGCCAAATGTCATTAAATTAATCGGCAGTGCAATCATCGTAATAAAAGGTTTTAAGTAATAATTAATTAAACCTAACAAAATTCCTGCTAACAAACCATATTTCCAATGTGTAAAAGAAATATAATTAGGAAAAAAACCAGCGATTGCCATTAACACAGTCGTATTTAATAGTAATTGTACAATTAGTTTTTTTGACATTATCTGTCCGCTCCCATTATTTTTTTAATAATCTTGTTAATATTGTATGTTGCGCTGATTTTTCTCTACTATCATCTAATGGTGTAAACGCAATGTCTAAGCCCTTACGTTCTACCGCTTGTTTTAATAAGTAGTCTGTAATTTGTGGATTTTTAGGTAAAATTGGTCCGTGCATATATGTACCTAATAAATTTTTATACCATAAACCTTCTTTCCCACTATCATCATTATTACCATAACCGACAATAACATTGCCTAATGTACCAAAATCATGATAAGTTCTACCTCCATGATTTTCAAACGCTACAATTTTACCGAATTGCTGTGATTCGACAACAATATTACCTGTTAATCGTTTAAGTTTTGATTCAGTATAAAAATCTAATACTTGCAAACCCTTTAATTTTTCGCCATTTAAGGTAATATAATGATCACCTAAAAACTGATAGCCGCCACAAATTGTTAATGCCGGCATACCATCTTCTACTGCAGCTTTAATATCATCTCGAATATATTCAAGTTGTGCTGTCGCTAAAGACTGTTCACGATCAGATCCACCACCAATAAAAAATAAATCCGCTTGAGACATAACAATATCTCGTGTATCTGAAATAGATTCTACTTGTAAATCAATACCATGCCATTTTGCACGTTGTTTTAAAGCGATCACATTACCTATATCACCATATAAATTCAATTTATCTGGCATAAAATGAAATAATTTTAATGTATGAGACATGATAAACTCCTTATTTAAATTGTTGTTGTAATGCTGTTAACATCGGTTGTAAAGCAGTGTAATTTGGAACACAAACTGCATAACTAGATTGTTGCGATAATAATGCCACTGCTTGTGCAATATTTGGTAATACAATCGTTTCTACATTAATTTCTGCATATTTTAATCTTAATGCTAATTCTTCAGCACGACTTCCTGTACAAATAATACGTGTAATTTGTTGACGTGATAATTTTTCAAAATCAGTATCCCAAATCCAAGAAATATCTAAACCATCTGCGGCATTATCATTTAAAGCTAACAAATATTGCTTATCGCCTGATAGTTGTTCACCCATAGACAGCGAGGCATTAAAACCTGCTGGATTTTTAGCTAAATTAATGACTGCATGCTGCCCATTTTTTTCGAAAACTTGCATACGCCCATTATTTGAAGTGTAGCTACTAAAGCCTAAATCAATTTGTTCATCAGTTAAGCCCATTTCATGTAAGACACTATAAGCTGCTAAAACATTAAATACATTAAAATCACCAGCAATTTTCATATTAAATTGATACGTATTAATTGTTGGTACTAAAAATGGTGTTTGTTGTAATGCTTGCACTTCATATTTAGGCGTCGGTCTATGAAAACCACATGAGCAATGATAATGTCCAATTTGATTATAATGTGTCCAATCATAAATTAATGCTTTACCACAATTCGGACAAAACTTAGATTCAACCATTGTAGATTGTTCAAAGTGATAAATGTCTCGAGCCATACCATAATAAGTGACTTTATCTGATGCAACTGACAAGCGATTAACAAATGGATCATCACCGTTTAATACTAATTCAATATTAAAAGGTTTAATCGTATCAATAATTTTTTGTACTAATAAATCTATCTCTCCAAAACGATCTATTTGATCTCTGAAAAAATTAGTAAAGATCATTTTAGTTGGTTGAATTTCTTTAAATACACGTGGTATAGATCCTTCATCAATTTCAATGACAGCGGCTTGTTTTTGGCCATCCGTTTGCAAAATAAATGCAGCTGTAATCCCCGATGCCATATTAGCACCTTCATTATTATGCACAATATGATAACCGTTTTGTTTCAATGTCCACCCTATTAAATTAGATGTTGTTGTCTTACCATTTGTACCAGAAATAAAAATAATTTCAGGTATATCTGCTACAATTTTTGATAAAATTTGAGGATCTATCATACGTGCTACACGGCCAGGTAAATCTGTGCCTTGTTTACCTGCTAATAAACTTAATCGTCTTGTTGTTTTTGCTGCTAAAATTGCTAGCTGTTTTTTCAAAATGAACGCTCCTTTATGCATTTATTTAAAAAAGGAAGAAACCAGCCATTACTACCTGGTATCTTTCCCATTTAATTTCTTTATCATATCTATTAAATATGATGATGTTTTGAATATAAATGGTAGAGTATCATTCGTCTACATGATCATATCATTAGAAAATCTCATCTAAACTTTCTTCATAACCATCTCTAAAATTATCAAAGTCATCATAATCACTACTATGATTATAATCTTCTTCGTTATAATCAAAATTTTCTTCTCGATCATCACCTAATATATCTTCTTCAAAATCAGGATTATAATCTATATCTTCTATTTCTTCTTCATCATAATGAGAAATATATTCTGGTTCATCGTCTGTGACATCTATTAAAGTACTCACTTCACTATTTTCATCATCTTCGCGTGCCTCATACTCGTAATCAAATTCTTCTAAAAAATCATGCACGCCACGATATAAGTCCATATTTTCTTCTGTCACTTCTTCAGTAGGTGCCATTATCATAGGTTCATCTTTAGAAAAATCGATTGCTGATAATAATGTTTCATCATTGATACTAGATAGTTCGTTTGTTAATTCATAACTATCATCGTTGAGAGGGAGGTGTTCACTATCCATAATTTTAAATTCCTTTTCTATTTTTTAATATTATTTGTAATTTATTATAGTCTAGTTCTGACAAACTATCCACCATTATGTTCGCAAGTTGTTCATCAATTGGTGCATGTAAATGACGTCGACCAATACGAAAAATATTGGCTGCTTGCGCCGCTAATAAGCCATTTTGAGAATCTTCAATAACAATACATTGTGATGGTAATTTATCTAACATTTGCGCAGCTTTTAAAAATATTTCTGGGTGTGGTTTACTTTCCTGTAAAGTTAAACCACTAATATATTGCTTAATATATTGATTAATACCTGTTTCACTTAACATTTTTTCGATTAAAGCTGGTGAAGATGAAGAGGCAATGATCATCGGTACTTGATAATGTGCCAAATGTTGAATAAAAGGTAATACATCTTCAAACATTGTGTCTTGATAATTAGGAAATTGTGTTAACACAGCTTCTTCTTGTATCTCACATAATTCATCAATAGTTTTATCTATATGATAATGAGATTTAATAATTTGCCATTGTTTAGGCATTGATGTCCCAATCACAGCTTGCCTTACCTCATGGTTCAGTTGTAAATCAAATTGAGCTAATAAACTTTCAATTAAACGATCATAATGTGGTTCACTATTAACAAGTACACCATCCATATCAAAAATCACTGCAAACTTTGTCATATTAATCCTTTCTAATGTAAACCTTCAAAACCTTGTTGACGTAATACTTCATAAACTAACATACAAGCTGTATTTGATAAATTAAGTGAACGTACATAATCTTTATCACTCATAGGAATACGCATGGCATAATTTTGATATTTTTCTTTAACCCAGTCAGGTAAACCTGTCGTTTCTCTACCAAAGACAAGATAAATATCTTTCTCACTATCTGAAAAATCAAAATCACTATACGTCTTGTTACCAAATTTCGTCACTAAATAATACGCTTCTGCTTGCGTACGCTCAAAAAACTCTTCGATTGAATTCCAATAATGAATGTCTACAAATTCCCAGTAGTCTAATCCTGCACGTTTTAATTGTTTATCATCTGTTTGAAATCCTAATGGATGAATTAAATGTAAACTCGTGTTCGTCGCTGCACATGTTCGTGCAATATTTCCTGTATTCGCTGGAATTTGTGGTTGATATAAAACAATATGTAATGGCATAATTTCTCCTACCTAATATTTTAATATCTATATTTTACCATAAACAATAATAATAACCTAGTACTCACAAAAGAAAAACATAATTAAATGCCTCTCAAGATTGATATAAAAAACCTTTTTTTATTTCTTATTTTTTGTTATGATTGAATGAGTAAATTTTAAGAAGGAGTTTAATCATGAAAAAAATCATCGTGACTGTTATAACAATATTATTTATACTAACAGCCTGCGGTAAATCTGAACATTATCAAAGCCAACAATTAGTTGATATTGCCAAACAAAATTTTAATTATAAAGCAATTGAAGTAAAGGGAAGCATCGTTAAAATCACTTTGCAAAAAGATGATAGTGAAGAAGAGATTAATCAGGCATTAATTAAATATATTAATCAATTAATTGAACAAAAACAACAAGTAACACGTTTAATTGTAGATATGACTACACCTAATGGTAATAATGTACAAATCACTTACAATACCGTTCAACATGCAACAAATATTACAGATAGCCAATCATTAAAACAACAAGCAACTAATTACAGTGCTGATATGGCTATTAAATCTATTTTATCAGAAGAAGATTTCAAAACACAAACAACGGTTATTTTAGATCAACTACTAACCGTCATCAAATCTATCGGTGAAGTACAATCTGATTTAAGATTAGGGATTAGTGATAATAATGCTAATCGACAAGCTTTAACAACTAATATTCAACAAGCTGATACTATGATTAAAGAGTTTAATAAATTATCTATGAATAATATCGCACCTTCGCAACAACAACATTTTGAAGCCATGAAAGATATTTTTTCTAATTATAGTGGTGTCAAAGATTTAATTAATAATAGCATTAAAAATAATCGTACTGACTTAGAAGAAGTATTAGATTTCAAACAATTCGAAGACAGTATCTTTACATTAAAAGAAGCTATCAATAATTAAACATCTGTGAAAATACAAAGATATAAAATATAACCCACTTTTATATTGAGCATATGCCTCTTATAGTTTAACTATAAGAGGATTTATTATATGTAAATATAGTATAGAAAAAATGATACCTGTGTAACTACATTATTTAATGGACTTATAAACATCAGAAATAAGTTCATTTCACAAAATAATATTTAATTATTGTTTCAGGCTTATAAATTTAATTATACAATAAAAACGTTTTCACTAAAAGTCTGTTTTTTTATTATTATATTTGC
>NZ_JBZXTS010000022.1:0-24410 GCF_058895785.1 Staphylococcus sp. B1(2026) | reverse complement strand
CAACACTTTAAATTATAGAACCGTTATTTTGAATGGTTCTATGTTGATATGAAAAGACCTATCATACTTTGTCAGTGTGATAGGCATTTTTGTTATTTTTTCGGATTAATACTTTCGATGTGTGCTTGATAGTTAGCGAAAGCTTGTTCTGATTTCGAGGTGTGTTTTGGTTGATAGTAGCGTTGATGTTTTAATTTATTTGGTAAGTATTGTTGATTGGCGATGCCACTAGTATAATTGTGGGGATATTGATAATCAAGACCGTGACCTAAATCTTTAGCACCTTGATAATGTGCATCTTTTAGATGTTTAGGGATGGATAAATCACCTGAAGTTTTTAAGTCTTGTAAAGCATGATCAATGGCAATGACGGTGCTATTGGATTTTGGGCTTAAGGCAAGTTCGATAACTGCTTGAGCTAAGGGAATGCGAGCTTCTGGAAACCCTAAACGTTCAGCCGCTTCAATAGCTGTTAAAGTTCGTGTAGCTGCTTGTGGGCTAGCTAAACCAATATCTTCAAAAGCGATAACTAATAATCTTCTGCAAATGGAAGTTAAATCTTCTGCTTCAATTAATCTTGCTAAATAGTGAAGGCTGGCATCTACGTCACTACCACGTATTGATTTTTGAAATGCACTTAATACATCATAATGACCATCACCATCTTTATCGTGATGGATATGATTAAATTGTAGAAAAGGCTTAATGGAATCAATTGTTAAAGCTGTTGTTGATAATAAGCTTAGTTCTAAGGCATTAATTGCTGCTCTAATATCTCCACCACAAGCATGTGCTAAATATTCTAGTATGTGATCTGAAATGGGATAATCTCTATCTAAATTTTTTTGTGTAATAATGGTACGTAAACGTTGAATAATATCTTGTGGTTTAATGGCCTCTAATTGAAAAATTTGCATGCGAGAACGAATGGCGGGATTAATAGCATGATAAGGATTAGCTGTTGTAGCTCCAATAACAATTAAATGCCCATCTTCTAAATGGGGTAATAAAATATCTTGTTGTGCTTTATTTAATCGATGAATTTCATCCATTAATAAAATCACTTGCCCACTCATCTTACCTTCAAGTATTACTTGTTCAATATCTTTTTTTGTGCTAGTTACTGCATTTAATTTTCTAAATTTATATTGTGTTGTTCCTGCTAGGGCGCTGGCAATAGAAGTTTTACCGACACCAGGTGGACCGTAAAGAATCATAGAATATAATTTTTGCTGTTGAACCATTTGACGTATAATGCCGTTTGGACCAACTAAATGTTGTTGACCAACAATATCGTCTATGTTGGTTGGACGCATTTGATGTGCTAAAGGTTGTTGATTCATATAAACTCCTTCGATGATTAAAGTTAATTTCATTATAGCAAAAATTAAATCTCTATTAAAAAGATTTAATTTCATGTACAATAAATATTAATGACTATTTTATAAAATGAATGAAGGATAATATATGATTGAGGCAAATAAATTTAATAAACATTTGATAGATTGGTATCAACAAAATAAAAGAGATTTACCATGGCGTAGAACAACAAATCCTTATTATATTTGGCTAAGTGAAGTGATGTTGCAACAAACACAAGTGGATACAGTAAAAAGTTATTATGAACGTTTTATTGACAAATATCCTGATTTAATTAGTTTAGCAAATGCACCCGAAGAAGAAGTATTAAAACAATGGGAAGGTTTAGGTTATTATTCACGTGCACGTAATTTGCATACGGCAATTAAAGAAGTAGCCGATAAATATCAAGGTCAAGTTCCAAATGATCCAGAGAAATTTGCTTCTTTAAAAGGAGTAGGGCCATATACTCGAGGTTCAGTAATGAGTATTGCTTATAATCTTCCGATTGCTGCGGTAGATGGTAATGTTTTTCGAGTATGGAGTAGGTTAAATGCTTTAAATGATGATATTACTAAAGGGGCTACACGTAAAAAATTCGAACAAGCTATCACTGAAATTATACCGAAGCAACAAGCTAGTGATTTTAATCAGGCATTAATGGAATTAGGTGCTTTAATTTGTAAACCTAAAAATGCTAAATGTGATGACTGTCCAGTTCAAAAACATTGTCAAAGTTATCATGATGATACAGTCTATCAATTTCCAGTTAAAACTAAAAAAATTAAAAATAAACAATTAACTTATGATGTTTATGTAATGATGGACGAACAGCATCATTGGTTAATGCAACAAAGACCAGCGAAAGGTTTGTTGGCTAATATGTGGGAATTTCCAATGTATGAAGATGAAGTGGCTATTCATAAACTAGAAGAGGATTATAATGTCACAGTGATTACACAACCAGTTGAATTAATGACTTTAAAACATGTCTTTACACATTTGACATGGCATCTTAATGTTTATGTTGTTAAGATTAAAAATAATACACAACAACGTTTAATGAGTCTTGAAGATTTACCTCATTTGACCGTTAGTGTACCAGTTCAAAAAATTATTAAGCAAATAATTAAATAATTCGTGAGCTACGTCTTGCTTGTCTATTAATAAGCATGCTATACTAAAAGAGAAAATGACTATAAGGGGTGTGGAAGAATGATTAAAGAATCCATACCAAAAGAAGGACAACAATTACGTATTATTAGTTATAAACACAATGGTAAAATTCATCGTGTATGGTCAGAAACAACGGTACTCAAAGGAACTAGTCATGTCATCATTGGTGGTAATAATCACACATTAGTCACTGAATCAGACGGTAGAACTTGGGTAACTAGAGAGCCAGCAATCGTTTATTTTCATTCAGAATATTGGTTTAATATTATTTGTATGTTTAGAAATGATGGTGTACATTATTATTGTAATTTAAGTTCTCCTTTTGTTTGCGATAACGAAGGGCTGAAATATATTGATTATGATTTAGATATTAAAGTACATCCTAATGGTAAGTATTATTTACTAGATGAGGATGAATACAAAATTCATAGTAAACAAATGAATTATCCTCCAGAAATTGGTGATATTTTACAGCGTAATGTTGATATTCTTCAACAATGGATTGATCGTAAACAAGGTCCGTTTGCGCCAGATTTTATAAAAGTTTGGAAAGAAAGATTCAAACTTCAAAAAGAATTAAATAATTAAAAGAAAATCCTTTCGAAGTTATCGAAAGGATTTTCTTTAGTGACTAATATTAAGTAAATATGATAAACTAGAAGCAGTAATAATTTTATACATAAAGGAGACAATATGTCGAAAATATATCAAATTAAAGAAATTATTGAAAATGATGAAAGTGTTAACATAATGATTCCTAATTTTGATGAAAGTTTAATTGCAACTGGTGAGTTACTAATTGACAGTGATAATTTAGCTTTAATGTATAAATTGGATGATTTAGATAGTTTTTCTTTCATTAAAATAGAAAAGACTTACTGGGAAGATTTATTACCTATTTATTTTCAAGAAAAAACAAAAGTATTCGTTAATGAAACTTATGAACTAGTTGATTTTAGTGAGGAATTAATTCAAATGTCAAGTAATATTGAAGATAATCCTAATTATGGTATTCATTTTGTAGATGAATTTTGTGATATTTTTGTTCAATAAAAATCTTAAATTTATAACGAGGTGAATAATATGACAGTTAATCACATTCCATTAAATACTAAAGAATGGGAACAATTTTTATTTCCTTATGTTCAGGCTGTAGAAGAATTGAAAATCAAATTAAAAGGGATTCGTAAAGAATATAAATTGAAAGATAGACCATCACCAATTGAATTTGTTACGGGTAGGGTGAAGCCAATTCCATCTATTTTAGATAAAGCGCAAAGACGTGGTATTAGTCATCAGGATATACACGAAAAAATGTATGATATTGCTGGATTAAGAATGATGTGCCAATTTACGCATGATATTGATGTGGTTGTCGGTATGTTAAAACAACGTCATGATTTTAAAATTGTAGAAGAAAGAGATTATATTAGCAATATTAAAGAAAGTGGTTATCGTTCATATCATGTTATTATAGAATATCCAATTTCTACGGCTCAAGGTAATCGTACCGTATTAGCTGAAATTCAAATTAGAACATTGGCCATGAATTTTTGGGCCACAATTGAACATTCTTTAAATTATAAGTATGCTGGTGATTATCCTAATGAAATTAGACAAAGATTACAACGTGCTGCTGAAGCGGCTGCTTTATTAGATGATGAGATGTCTGCAATTAGAGAAGAAATACTAGAAGCACAAAAATATTTTGATAGGCATCGGTAGAGGTAGATTATGAAATTTAATTTAATTGTCAGACAAGATGAAATATCACAACAAATTGCTACAAATTTAACACAACAATTATTGTTACATCAATTTATTAAAGATTCAGAGTCACCAGATATTGTTATTTCGATAGGTGGTGATGGCACATTTTTAGAAGCTTTTCATCAATATGCACATAAACTGTCAACAGTGCGTTTCATGGGTTTGCACACGGGACATTTAGGGTTCTTTGCTGATTGGTCGCCAAATGAAGTTGATCAACTAGTGGCTGATTTAGTTAATCCTCAACAATTAAAAGAAGTTGTTTCACCACTTTTAGAAATTACAATCACTTATACAAATGGAGAAACACAACAATTTTTATCATTAAATGAAAGCACAGTAAAATCATATGATGGTTCGACATTTGTAGCAGATGTCTATTTAAAAGATATTCATTTTGAAAGTTTTCGTGGTGATGGCTTATGTTTATGCACACCATCTGGTTCAACAGCATATAATAAAGCTTTAGGTGGGGCGATTATGCACACAACTTGTAATGCCATGCAATTAACTGAAATGGCATCGATTAATAATCGCGTATTTAGAACAATAGGTTCGTCATTAATTATTCCTAAAGATCATTGGTGTACGATTAAACCAAAATCAGGACAAGTGTTACGTGTGTCAAACGATCATATGTCTTTTAAAAGTGATAGTATTGTAGCAATTAATTATCGTATTGCTGACGAACATATCGTCTTTGCTAGATTTAAACCTTATCCATTTTGGCAACGTGTTCGTCGTGCGTTTATAGAAGAGGATGCCTCATGTCAAAATTAACCTTATCTTTTATTAGTGAAGAAGATCAATCTTTAAGACAATTATTAAAACAACATTTATCCAGAAGAACTTTAACGGCTGTCAAACATCAAGGTGGACAATTATTAGTTGATGGACAAGCTGTGACAGTGACGTATTTTATGAAAAAAGGTCAGCAAGTCAATGTTGTTTTTCCAGAAGAACAGGTAAGTCCTTATTTAATACCATATCATCAGCCATTAGATATTTTATTTGAGGATCAATATTATTTAATTGTTAATAAGCCGGCTGGGCAACCGACTTTACCGACAAAAGAAGGGCAACATGAATCTTTAGTTGAACAAGTATTAGCTTATTTTTTACAAAATAAATTATCTAGTACGCCGCATGTTGTTACAAGATTAGATCGTTATACTTCTGGTATTGTTATTTTTGCAAAATATCAGTATACGCATTATTTAATTACACAACAAGCCATTAATAAATTTTATTTAGCGCTTGTTGATTCAGGATTAGAGATCAATGAAGGACAATTAACTGGTTATATGTCTATTCAATCAGGAAGCATTATTAAGCGTATTATAAGTGATGAAGGACAATATTCTAAAACTAGCTTTAAAGTGCAATATCAAGATGAAAAATATGCTTTAGTCAAATTACAATTGCATACAGGTAGAACACATCAAATTAGAGTGCATTTATCTCATTTTGGGTATCCAATTGTTGGAGATAGTTTGTATGGTGGCGATACAACAAAGTATTCGCATCAAGCCTTACATTGTTATGCAGTAAAATTTATACATCCAATAACTCATCAACTAATTGAAATTAATTTATTACCAGATAATGATTTCCAACAATTAATACATTTTAATCAATGGCAACAAATCATTAAAGATACTGAATTAATTCAATCAGCAACAGAGATAAAATTAATGAATAATTTATTATGTCAACCTGATAGTCGCGAATTTTAAAATTGTAGAATAATAATAAACATGATAAAATGAAAATAATTTATTAAGAAGAGGTGTAGTATGTTTTCAGAAGATTTAAGAGATAGAGTTATGGATGCTTTAGAACAAGTGATTGATCCAGAATTAGGAATAGATATTGTTAATTTAGGTTTAATTTATGATGTTAAAATGAATCCAGAAGGTCATACCATTGTAGAGATGACTTTAACGTCAATGGGATGTCCTTTAGGTCCAGTTATTGTAGATCAAGTTCAAGCTTCATTATCAGATGTACCAGAAGTGACTAAGGTAGATGTTGATATTGTTTGGACACCAGCATGGACAAAAGATATGATGAGTCGTTATGCTAAAATAGCTTTAGGTGTAGCAGACTAAAATAATAGAAGATGAAAGTGTTGATGATAAAAGCATCAACGCTTTTATTTTAGAATAATAGATAAGCGTTATCATAAAAATGTTTACTTATGTTAATGATTCATCTATACTAAATAAGAAAGCGTTATCTATTTTAGGAGGACTATTAATGAAAAAAATTATTAATGAACCACAACATGTTGTTGAAGAAATGTTACAAGGAATCGTTAGTTGTTATAGTGATATTGTAAAAAGAGTAGATGGCTATGATATTATTCAAAAAGTATCAGAAAAAACGGGTCAAGTTGCTTTAATCAGTGGTGGTGGTAGTGGTCATGAACCAGCACATGCTGGTTTTGTAGGGCAAGGTATGTTATCAGCAGCAGTATGTGGTGCTGTTTTTACTTCACCAACACCAGATCAAATTTTAGAAGCAATTAAAGTTAGTGATGAAGGTCAGGGAGTTTTATTAATTATCAAAAACTATTCTGGTGATATTATGAATTTTGAACTTGCACAAGAATTGGCACAAATGGAAGGCATAAATGTCGAATCTATTGTAGTGGATGATGATATTGCTGTTGAAGATAGTTTATATACACAAGGTAAACGTGGTGTTGCGGGTACAATTTTAGTACATAAAATTTTAGGTTACTATGCACAACAAGGTAAAACATTGTCAGAATTAAAGATAATGGGTCAACAATTAGTTTCACACATTAAAACAATTGGATTAGCTTTATCTGCTGCGACTGTGCCAGAACTAGGGAAACCAGGTTTTATTTTAGCTGATGATGAAATTGAGTTTGGTATAGGTATCCATTCAGAACCTGGTTATCGCCGAGAAAAATTATTACCTTCATATCAATTAGCACAAGAATTATTTAATAAAATTGCGATTGATTTTAATATGCAAGAAGGTCAAGAATACGGATTATTAATTAATGGTTTAGGTGGCACACCTTTAATGGAGCAATTTATTTTTGCAAATGATGTTAAAAAAATAGCAGAAGAGAAAAAAATCAAAATAGTATTTAATAAAGTTGGAAATTATATGACGTCAATTGATATGCAAGGTTTGTCATTGACAGTTATTAAATTTGAAAATCAAGAATGGTTAACAGCATTATTTGCACCAGTTAAGACAATATCATGGTAGGAGAAGTAAAATGAGTAGTGAAAAAATATTAGAATGGTTATTATTATTTAATGACAAAATCCAAGAAAATAAACAATTATTAAGTCAATTAGATGCAGAAATTGGTGATGCTGATCATGGTAATAATATGGCGAGAGGTATGGAGAGTGTTAAAACCATACTAGAAGAAAAACAACCAACGGTAGCCAGTGATATTTTGAAATTAGTGGCAATGACATTATTAAGTAAAGTTGGTGGAGCTTCTGGTCCACTTTATGGTTCAGCCTTTTTAGCAATGAGTCAACAAATAGAATCAGGACTAATACCATCTTTAGAAGCTGGGTTAGCTGCTATTAAAAATCGCGGTAAGTGTGATGTTAATGAAAAAACAATGGTAGACGTATGGCAACTTGTTATTGAGCATTTGAAAACAACTACTTTGACACAAGATAAGATTATCCATTTTGCTGAAAATACTAAAGAAATTGTAGCTACAAAAGGAAGAGCGTCTTATTTAGGACAACGTTCTCTAGGTCATATTGATCCAGGTGCTTATTCAAGTGCATTATTATTTACGTCAATGCTAGAAGTGGGGTTAGATCAATGCATCAATTAGGTATTATGATTGTGTCACATTCAAATAAAATTGCTGAAGGATTGGTTGATTTATTAACCGAAATTGCACCAGATATTGCTATTAGTTATGTAGGAGGGACAGAAGAAGGAGATATAGGGAGTTCATTTAATCAAGTCATTGACTTGATAGAAAAACATCCCTCACAAACTATTTTATCATTTTATGATTTAGGTAGTGCTAAAATGAATTTAGACTTAGCAAGTGAATTCTCTAATAAAAAAATAATTAGATATAATGTACCTTTAATTGAGGGAACTTACACAGCTGCTGCCTTGTTACAAGCAGGTGCAGAGCTTGAAGAAATTGACAAACAACTAAATGAATTAATCATTAATAAATAAAAGTACAGCGAGATGATGAACATCTCGCTGTACTTTTATAATAACACTTTACCAACAGTCACAATATTATCATTTTCGGTGAAAATAAGGTCTTTATATTTTTTATTTAACGAAATTAAACGAATGGCATTATTTTCAATTTTTAATTTTTTGACATACGCTTCGTTGTTAATAATAAATACACCAATTTGACCTGATTGTAATTGTGTTTGTTTTTCGACAAATAAAATATCTTTGTCATTAAATAATGGCAACATACTATCACCATTGACTTGTAAAGCTAAATCATGTTTTGGGACAGGTTGGTGACTAATAATTTGTTCAATAGGATTATCAAACAAAGTTTCACCTGAACCTGCAGATACATAGCCGTATAAATCTACGACATAACTAGAAGGTTTAGGAAAAGAAGTGATTTGTTGTTGGTGAATAAAATTTAAAACTTCATTTTTTTGTTCTTGATTTAATGTTTTTAAAACGCTATGAATATCACAAATTGTTTTATCATCAGGCGAATAAGTGAAAAATTCATATAGTTCAATATTTAATGCTTGTGCATAAATATTAATATCATGTTCGTTTAAAGAACGATTACCATTTTCGTGGTTAGAAATAGTATTTTGATTAAAACCTGTCAATTGACTTAATTGTTTTTGTGTAATGTTTTTAGTTTTTCTATATTTTTTAATTATAGTTCCAATAGTCGTTTTCATATTATACACCTCAAAATAACAATATCATATAAATAGCTATAAAACAACAACAAAATCTCTTTTTGAGATTTTGT
The DNA here is from genome assembly GCF_058895785.1 of Staphylococcus sp. B1(2026). Lineage (NCBI taxonomy): Bacteria > Bacillati > Bacillota > Bacilli > Caryophanales > Staphylococcaceae > Staphylococcus > Staphylococcus sp. B1(2026). Next base: position 15,112 of record NZ_JBZXTS010000022.1, on the reverse strand, counting down.
TGTTGACTATTATCTCGAAAAGAGATAATATAGTGTTGTAAATAAAAATATGATTGATTTATTGGGAGGTAATTTTCATATGGAAAATATTATTTTACTTTTATTCTTTTGGATATTATTATTAGGTGTAGGTCTTTATACTTGTTCTAAATAATAAATAACCTATTATATTCGCACATCTTTGTTCACGATGTATGAAATATAATAGGTTATTTTTTAATAAAATATTGATAATTGATCGAAAGCTTTATTTATCATTTCAGTAAATGTGTCATCATTTAAATTAAGCATGTCATCTGGTGTAATAATTAATCCGATTAATAATTCAGCTTTTTTTACAGTACGCAATCTCGTAATGTATTGTTGTAATTGTTCATCTGATAATTGATCGATGATGGCATAATCTTCTTTCATATGATCACCCTTAATAATAAAATTTTTAGGTAGTGATCGTAATAAATTAAATTGATTGTTTAATTTTTCTGCAAATTGCTTCTTATCAGGTGATTCATAAATAACACCGAAATAAATAAAAACTTGACTTTGCCATAAACCAATTTGAAAATGGGGCAACATTTTGTAACCACGTTTATTTGTCGAGAAAGCGACCCATGTATCTTTTGGAGGATTAGTTTTTCGGCGAGCATGCTTAGCAACATGTGCATAAAATTGTTCGCCCAACATATCACTTAAATAAGGTGCGTATAATTCACCTAAATGATTTAATTTAGGTCGGATGACTTCAACGAGTGCAGCCATACGTGGCTCAAGTCCTTCAACATTAAAAACTTCAAAATCTTGTTGATTAAATGCATATTGATTCATTGTATTACCTCTAAATATAAGTATTTTATAACTCAGTTTACCATAATAAAGTTATCTTTGTTAGTTTTTTATATTGTCAAGTGTTAAATAAAGTGATAATATTGAGCAAGTATAGATTATGTATGTTCAGCATACAACAGAATTAGGAGAAAAGAATGTCAAATTTAAGACAAGATATTAGAAATATTGCAATTATCGCCCACGTAGACCACGGTAAAACAACTTTGGTAGATGAATTATTAAAACAATCAGGTATTTTTAGAAGTAATGAACACGTTGAAGAACGTGCGATGGATTCTAATGATTTAGAAAGAGAACGTGGTATTACTATTTTAGCTAAAAATACGGCTGTGGATTATAAAGAGACACGTATTAATATTTTAGATACACCAGGGCATGCCGATTTTGGTGGTGAAGTAGAACGTATCATGAAAATGGTAGATGGTGTTTTATTAGTTGTTGATGCCTATGAAGGTACAATGCCACAAACACGTTTTGTGTTAAAGAAAGCATTAGAACAACATTTAAAACCGATTGTTGTTGTTAATAAAATCGATAGAGATTTTGCACGTCCAGAAGAAGTAGTAGATGAAGTTATTGACTTATTTATTGAATTAGGTGCAGATGACGAACAATTAGAATTCCCAGTAGTTTTTGCTTCAGCAATTAATGGTACAGCTTCATTAGAATCTGATCCAGCAAAACAAGAGCCAACAATGGAATGTTTATATGAAACAATTATTGATTATGTACCAGCACCAGTTGATAATAGCAATGACCCATTACAATTCCAAGTAGCATTATTAGATTATAATGAATATGTAGGACGTATCGGTGTCGGTCGTGTGTTCCGTGGTGAAATGAAAGTTGGACAAGCCGTTTCATTAATGAAATTAGACGGTAGTGTTAAAAACTTCCGTGTAACTAAAATGTTTGGTTATTTCGGTTTGAAACGTTTAGAAATTCAAACTGCAAAGGCTGGAGATATTATTGCCATCGCAGGAATGGAAGACATTAATGTTGGAGAAACAGTTTGTCCAGTAGAAGCACCAGAAGCTTTACCGCTATTAAGAATTGATGAGCCAACATTACAAATGACATTTGTAGTTAATAATTCACCATTCGCAGGGCGTGAAGGTAAATTTGTAACAGCTAGAAAAATTGAAGAACGTTTATTAGCACAATTAGAAACAGACGTATCTTTACGTGTTGAACAATCAGCGCAAGATTCTTGGATTGTATCAGGTCGTGGTGAATTACATTTATCAATTTTAATTGAAAATATGCGTCGTGAAGGTTTTGAGTTACAAGTTTCTAAACCACAAGTTATTATTAAAGAAATTGATGGTGTGAAATGTGAGCCAATCGAGCGTGTACAAATTGATATTCCAGAAGAAGCAACAGGTTCAGTTATTGAATCATTAGGTCAACGTAAAGGTGATATGTTGGATATGGTTAATAATGGTACTGGACAAGTGCGTTTAATCTTCAATGTACCAGCACGTGGTTTAATTGGTTATTCAACAGAGTTCATGTCATTAACACGTGGTTATGGTATTTTAAATCATACATTTGACTCATATCAACCAATGCAAAAAGGTAAAGTAGGTGGCCGTCGCCAAGGTGTACTAGTATCTATGGAAAATGGTCAAGCAACTTCTTATTCAATTAGTTCAGTAGAAGAACGTGGTGTTATTTTCATTGATCCAGGTACTGAAGTTTATGCGGGTATGATCGTTGGTGAACATAGTCGTGAAAATGATTTAGCTGTTAACGTCACTAAAGCTAAAGCGCAAACTAACGTACGTAGTGCAACGAAAGATCAAACAACAACTTTGAAAAAACCTAGAATTATGTCATTAGAAGAAGCCTTAGAATATTTAAATGATGATGAATATGTAGAGGTTACACCAGAATCTATTCGTTTAAGAAAGAAAATTTTAGATAAAAACCAACGTGAAAAAGAAGCTAAAAAAATAAAAATGGCTGAAGCAGAGTAATTGCAAAGCATAAGTTTCTAAATGAAAATGAGTATTTCGGTAGCAATACCGAAAATACTCATTTTTTAATATACTATTTTAGTTTTTATAGGTATAATTATGGTAAGTTGTTAGATTTATTGTATAAACAAAGGGAGTAAATTATGAGACTTGACACATATTATAAATACTCAATATATTTTATTATTTTTACTACAGTATTCGCTACATTACATTATATAGATAAAAAAGAATATGATTATTTTATTATCAGTGTATTTCTTACAATAAAATTAATTTATGAATATATTACGGATAATAAAAAATAATATATAACGCTCTCTTGATTATTGCTTTTGAGGTAAATAATTAAGAGAGATTTTTTTCTATGTGTAGGTCATACTTCACGATATTTTTCTTGTCGTATTTTTTATGCGTAGTATCATTGACAGTAACAGAAAAAATAGCGTAAAATATGAATGATACAAGTATGAGATAAAAAACGTTAGGGACTAACGTAGAGGAGAAGATTATGCAAAACGAAAAAAAGTATTTAGTACAACATGGGCTGGACATCCTTTAAGTGTGGAAATTGGTCAAATTGCCAAACAAGCCAATGGTGCAGTAGTTATCAGATATGGAGATACAGTTGTTTTATCTACTGCAGTTGCATCTAAACAACCTAAAGATGTAGATTTTTTCCCATTAACAATTAATTATGAAGAGAAAATGTATGCAGCAGGTAAAATTCCTGGTGGATTTTTAAAACGTGAAGGTCGCCCAAGTTCAGATGCTACTTTAATAGCACGTTTGATTGATAGACCTATTCGTCCATTATTTGCTGATGGCTTTAGAAATGAAGTTCAAGTTGTTTCGATGGTATTATCAGTAGAAGATGATTGTGATCCTGCGGTTGCTGCGATGTTAGGCTCATCACTTGCATTATCAATTTCAGATATTCCATTTGAAGGACCTATTGCTGGTGTTAAAGTTGGCTTGGTAGATGGTAACTTGGTTATCAATCCAAATGTTGAACAAATGGCACAATCACAAATGGAATTAGTTGTAGCAGGTACAAAAGATGCCATTAACATGGTTGAAGCTGGTGCTAAAGAAGTGCCAGAAGATAAAATGTTAGAAGCGATTATGTTTGGGCATGAAGAAATCAAACGTTTAATCGCTTTCCAACAACAAATTGTAGACGCTGTTGGTAAAACAAAACAAGAAATCACATTATATGAATTAGATGAAGATTTAGTTAAAGAAATTTCATTACGTGCAGAACAACAATTAGTGGCTGCTATTCAAACTTATGATAAGCAACAACGTGAAGATAATATACAATCTGTTAAAGATAGTGTTATTGATGAATATGTACTTAAAGAAGCAGCAGATGATGTATTAAAACAAGTAAAACAAATTTTAGATAAAATAGTTAAAAATGAAGTAAGACGTTTAATCACAGATGAAAAAGTACGCCCTGATGGACGTAAACCTGATGAAATTAGACCTTTATCTTCAGAAGTTGATTTATTACCGAGAGCACATGGATCAGCATTATTTACTCGTGGTCAAACGCAAGCATTATCTGTTGTTACATTAGGTAGTATTTCTGATGAACAGATTATTGATGGCATTGTTGAAGCTGATAATAAACGTTTTATGTTACATTATAATTTCCCAGCATTTTCAGTAGGTGAACCTGGTATTGCTAGAAGTCCAGGTCGTCGTGAAATTGGTCATGGTGCTTTAGGTGAACGTGCAATTGCTCAAGTAATGCCAAGTTCTGATGACTTTCCATATACAGTACGTGTCGTTTCTGAAATTTTAGAATCAAATGGTTCGACATCACAAGCGTCTATTTGTGCAGGAACAATGGCTTTAATGGCGGCGGGTGTACCTTTAACATCACCTGTGGCTGGTATTGCGATGGGGCTAGTTAAAAAAGATGAGAATTATACGGTATTGTCAGATATTCAAGGTATGGAAGATCATTTAGGCGATATGGATTTTAAAGTTGCAGGGACAGCTAATGGTATTACAGCTTTACAAATGGATATTAAAATAGATGGTTTAAATAAAGAAATTTTAGAAGAAGCTTTAACACAAGCTAAAGCGGGTCGTTTACATATTTTAAAACACATGTTATCAACAATTCCAACACATCGTCACGAATTATCAAAATATGCAGCTAAAGTAATTAAAATTATGATTAAGCCTGATAAAATCAGAGATGTAATAGGTCCTGGTGGTAAACAAATTAATGAAATTATAGAAATAACGGGTGTAAAAATTGATATTGAACAAGATGGTTCAGTATTTATCGGTGCAACTGATCAAGAGGCAATTAATAAAGCTAAAACAATGATTGAAAATATTGTTCGTGTAGCGGAAGTAGGACAAATTTATTTAGCAGAAGTTAAACGTGTTGAAAAATTTGGGGCTTTTGTTGAATTATTTGCGGGTACAGATGCTTTAGTACATATTTCTCAATTAAGAGAAGAACGTGTCGAAAAAATTGAAGAAGTTGTTAAAGTAGGCGATGTATTAAAAGTTAAAGTAACAGAAATTGATCAACGTGGTCGAGTGAATGCAACAGCAAAAAATGTATAATATAAAAGAGCTGATAATCAGCTCTTTTATAGTTTTTAACTGTTTTTATATAAATTATCTTAACTATCATTAGATTTTATTATACAAAATGTAGTATAATAATAGACAATAAAAGGAGGTAACAGAATGTTAAAATTTAAAGATTATGCGTATAATAGACCGGAATTAGAAGTGTATAAATTAAAAATTAATGAGCAACTAAAATTATTCAAACAAGCTGATAGTGTAGAAAAAGCTGTAGAAACTTTAAAAGCCATTCATCAACTACAAGATCAAGTCTCAGGTATGTACTCATTAGCTTCAATACGTTACTCAATTAATACGAAGGATGAATTTAATAAGCAAGAAAATGATTTTTGGAATGAATACAGTCCTTTATTTTTTGAAGTAGATGATACTGTTAATAGAGCTGTTATGTCATCACCACTTTTAAATGAATTAAAAGCTCATTTTCCTAAAACGTATTTCTTGTTATTAGAAAATAAATTAAAATTATTTAAATCAGAAATTATTCCATTATTACAACAAGAAAATCAATTAGTTAGTGAATATGACACTTTAATTGCCTCAGCACAAATTGATTTTGATGGCAAAAAAAATACATTGCCACAAATGACATTATATTTAACTGATTCTAATCGTGAAACACGTCGCCAAGCACAACAAGCACAAAGTGCATTCTTTCAAAAAAACGAAGAAAAATTCGATCAAATTTATGATGATTTAGTTCAATTAAGAACTAAAATTGCACATGAATTAGGCTTTAAAGATTATGTGGAATATGGTTATATTGCGATGAATCGTTTTGATTATAATCGACAAATGGTAGATACGTATCGTAAAGAAGTATTAAAACATGTTGTACCTATGACACAAAAATTATATGAACGCCAAGCTAAACGTATTGGCATTGATCAATTGAAATCATATGATTTAGCATTAAAATTTATTAATGGTAATGCTAAACCAGTTGGTACACCAGAAGAAATTTTATTAAATGGCCAAAAAATGTATCATGAATTATCATCAGAAACACATGAATTTATTGATTTTATGATGGATCGTGATTTATTTGATGTTTTAAGTAAAGACGGTAAGCAAGCTGGTGGTTATTGTAGTTATATTACAACAGAACGTTCACCATTTATTTTTGCTAATTTCAATTCAACATCAGGTGATATTGATGTATTAACACATGAAGCGGGACATGCTTTCCAAGTTTATCAATCAAGATGGATTTCTCCAGAATTATGTATCTGGCCAACTTATGAAAGTTGTGAAATTCATTCGATGAGTATGGAATTTTTCACATGGCCTTGGATGCATAACTTCTTTAAAGAACAAACTGATAAATATAAATTTGCACATTTAGCAAGCGCTATTGAATTTTTACCTTATGGTGTTTTAGTACATCATTTCCAACATGAAGTGTACGAAAATCCAAATATGACACCTCAACAACGTCGTGCAACATGGCGACGTTTAGAACAACAATATTGTCCAGAACGTGTTTACGAAGATGATGACTTTTTAGAAAATGGTGGTTTTTGGTTTAAACAGGGACATATATTTGCATCACCATTTTATTATATTGATTATACTTTAGCTCAAATTTGTGCATTACAATTTTGGAAACGAAGCCAAATAGATAAAGATCCGAAAGCATGGCAAGATTATTTAAATATTTGTCATATCGGTGGTACAGCTTCATTTTTAGAAATTGTTGAACGTGCTAATTTAAAATCGCCATTTGAAGTAGGCGCATTAACAGATACTTTAGTTGATGTAGAAGCTTATTTAAATCATATACCAGATAGTCAATTAATCTAACAATAAAATTAATAATTGGTAGGAGCCTAATTATCATGAGAAAAAAAAGAAGTAGACAAAATGCGATAAAAGAAATTATTTTAAATAATGCAATTAAAACACAAGAAGAATTAGTGAATGAATTGATGGCAGCTGGTTGGAATGTAACACAAGCTACAGTGTCAAGAGATATTAAAGAATTGCAATTAATTAAATTACCTTTAGATAATGGTAATTATAAATATGCCCTACCTATTGAACGTTCAATTGAGCCATTGAATAAATTATCACAATATTTAGCAGATAATTATATTAATATGGTTTTAGCACAACATTTATTGGTAGTAAAAACTTTGCCGGGAACGGCGAATGCTATTGGTGTGTTAGTTGATCAATTAAATTGGCCTGAAATTGTAGGGACAGTGTGTGGTGATGATACATGTTTGATTATTACGCGAGATAATGAACAATGTAAAATCATTGAAGATAAAATTTTAGCATTATTACAGTAAAGATAAGGAGGATAAAATGTTAGTCCAACTTCAAATTACTAATTTTGCAATTATTCAGCAACAAAATATTGTATTCGATGAAGGCTTAACTGTTTTGACTGGAGAAACAGGTGCTGGAAAATCTATTATTTTAGATGCCATTCGACAATTGACAGGTGCAAGAACGTCAACGAATTATATTCGCCATGGTGAAAAAAAGGCGATGATAGAAGGTGTTTTTGATTATATTGAGTCACCTGAACTCGTAACATTTTTTAATAATAAAGGTATTCAATTAGATGAATTTATAGTATTGAGACGTGAAATTTTATCTTCTGGTAAAAGTTTATGTAGAGTTAATAATATTGTAGTGACATTACAAGAATTAAGGGTTATCGCAAGTTATTTAATTGATATTCATGGTCAACACGATACACAATTATTATTAAAAGATGATTATCAATTACATTTAATAGATACTTTTAGTCAGCATCAAGATCACTTAACAAGCTATCAAACTTTATACGATCAATGGTCAAATAAAAAGAAAGCATTACAGTCTTTAAAATTAGATGAACAACAAATTTTGCAAAAATTAGATTTATTACAATTTCAATATCAAGAACTCGTAAATGCAAAATTAATTCAAGATGAAGAACAACAACTGATCAAAGAAAAAGCCTACTTATTAAATTTTGAAAAAATTTCTCATTCAATACAAGCCAGTCAACAACTATTGCAACAAGGCTTAATTGACCAACTATATCAATTATCAGAAAATATTCAGCAGCTTTCACAAGTTGCTGAACCATTTTCACAACAACAAGCACCAATATTAGATGCTTATTACCATTGTCAAGATTTAGAACATCAACTAGCTAATTATTTGGATCAACTTGAGTTTGATGAAGTTAGATTAAATGATATTGAAACGAGATTGGATTTATTAAATCATTTACAACGTAAATATGGAAAATCTAATAATGAATTAATTGCTTATGTAGATGCTTTAGAACATGAAATAGAAACTTTAAAAAATCATGAACAAACATATGATGAGTTAATTCATGAAGAACAACAGCTTTATCAGGAATGTCTAGTCATAGCTAATCGTTTAAGTGATTTAAGACAACAAAGTGCTAAACAATTAGAAGAAAAAATTGTGCAACAATTAAATTATTTAGAAATGCCGTATGTTACGATAGAATTTAATTTTAATAAGTCTATTAATTTAACGAGACTAGGTATTGATCAAGTTGAATTTTTAATTAGTACTAATAAAGGTGAACCGAGAAAACATTTGTCTAAAATTGCTTCTGGTGGTGAATTATCACGTATTATGCTAGCTATAAAAGTGATTTTTGCACATCAAATGCAGACGACTGCCGTTTTATTTGATGAAGTAGATACGGGTGTTAGTGGGCGTATTGCTCAAAAAATGGGTGAGAAGATGTATGAACTGGCTAAAGGTGTACAAGTATTATGTATTTCACATTTACCACAAGTCGCTGCTTTAGCTAATTCACATTTATTAATTGTTAAATCACAAGATGCTGATAGAACTTATAGTACGATTCAATTTTTATCTGGTGAAGCACGTATAGCTGAAATTGCACGTATGTTAGCAGGTAATAATATCACTGATTTAACGATGAAAAATGCTAAAGAATTACTTGAACTAGCACATAAAAATTTTTGAGGACAATAATGATATGATGAATAAACAATCTCAATTAAAAATTTTTGCGCACCGTGGTGCATCATCTTTATATCCTGAAAATACAATGGCAGCATTTTATCAAGCATTAACAGATGGTGTGGATGGTATTGAATTAGACGTACACTTAACACGTGATCAACATTTAGTAGTGATACATGATGAGACAATTGATAGAACATCAACAGGTAAAGGCTTTATTCATCAAATGACTTTAGAGCAATTACGACAATATAATTATTGTGGTAAATTTGCAGAACATTATCCAGATACGTGGTTTGAATTGCCTTTACTGAGTGATGTATTAAATTTTTTAACGACTAATGATTTGCAATGTAATATTGAATTGAAAACAGATCAAATACATTATAAAAATATTGAACAACAAGTGATAGCATTAGTTGATAACTATCAATTACAATCACGTGTTATTTATTCTTCGTTTAATATAGAAAGTTTAGTGATAATTAATCAAATAAATCCTAATTTAAATACAGCGTTATTAACTGATACACTAGAAGATATTGTAACTAAACTACAATATTCTGGAGCTAAAGGTTTACACTTAGATTATCGTGCCTATAATTCATCTGTTCAACAATTATCTTATCCTATTCGTCTATGGACGATAAATGATAGTCAAATCGTAACTTCTTATTTATCATTACCTGTTGAAACTATTATGACAGATAATACACAACAAGTGATGGCTATTTTGAAGTGTGAGGGATGAGATGATCAAGTTCAATAAATTTAAAATAGGTACGAGAACGGTAAAAACAGCACTAGGTGTAACATTAGCCATTATGGTGGCGAAGTATATAGGTATAAATAATTTTATTTCGACAGGTATTATTGTTGTTTTATGTGTACAATCTACAAGAAAACAGTCATTTATTGCTGCATACACAAGATTTGTAGCTTGTATGTTAGGTATGATTATAGCAGGGATGATGTTTGAATTGTTAGGGTATCATATTTATGTTATTGGTTTAATGTTATTATTATTTATTCCATTAACAGTAACATTGCGTGTTAATGCAGGTGTAGTCACAAGTATTGTTATTATTTTACATATTTTTAATGCCAAACATTTTACGTTTGATGTATTGATTAATGAATTTTTTGTAGTTATTATTGGTATTAGTATTTCTTTATTAGTGAATTGGTATATGCCTAATCCAGAAGAAAAATTACAATATCAAGTTTATTTGATAGAAGAACAGTTCAAAGGTATTTTTCAACAATTAACAGATCATTTGTTACATCCTGAACAGCAATTAGTTGTTCAACAACAATTAGCTGATACTTTGATTATTATTAAAGAAAGTATAGAGATGTCAAGATTTGATAATGAAAATCATTTTTTAAATCATCATCATTATTTTGATTATTTTAAAATGAGAGAAAGTCAAATTTGTATTATTGCACGTATTGTGCCATTGGTAGAAGATATTAAAGTATATCAATTAGAAAATGAAATGATAGCACCTTTTATTAAATGCATTGCAGAAGAAATTCATGAAACAACAACGGCACAATTAAGATTGTATGATTTATATACGATTAAAATAAAAATAGATAACTTGTCATTACCTTTATCACACGAACAATTAATTACAAGAACTAATATGTATCAGTTTATTAAAGAAATGGAACATTATTTAAAATTGAAGCAAAAATTTGGGGATGTTAATGTACAGCATCGTGGTTGGGTCGGAAATTTTATATAATGAATAAGAAAAATTTAAAAAGGTGATGATGTATGCAACAACATTTGAAAAAAATCAAAAAAAGACTGTATATTTTATTTTGGGTAATATGTACATTGATTGTCGTATTATTATGGCGATTATTTGATTTACAGGTTGTTAATGGTGATAAAATGCGTGCATTTATTGCTAAGAGTGAAGAGATTACTATAAATGAAAATGTACCGAGAGGTAAGATTTATGATAGAAATGGCATATTAATTGTAGGTAATAAAACGCATAAAGCCATTACTTACACACGTCAAAAATTAACGACAACTCAAGAAATTTTAGCCATCTCTGAAAATTTATCTAAATATCTTAAAATGGATACATCAAAGTTAACAGAACGTGATAAAAAAGATTATTGGATTGCATTGCATCCAAAAGAAGCACGTTCTAAAATGACTGATGAAGAAAAAGAACAAGTGGCACAACAACTAATTACACAAGCACAATATGATGAATTAATGCGTCAAAGAGTGACGGATGAAGAATTAGTAGACATTGATTTAAATGTTTTGGCTATCTATGCTAAAATGTCATCAGGTGCAATTTTAAGTCCACAATTCATTAAAAATAGAGATGTTACAGATGAAGAGTATGCCTTGGTTAGTGAAAATTTATCAACGCTTAGTGGTATTAATATTGGTGTTGATTGGGAAAGAGAATATTTACAAGGCGACACATTAAAATCATTAATAGGTACACTCTCTATTAATGGTTTGCCAGAAGAGAATTTAACACAATATCTTAACAAAGGATATACACGTAGTGATAGAGTAGGTACAAGTTATATAGAACAACAATATGAAGATACTTTAAAAGGTCATAAAAATGTTGTGAAAATTAAAACGAATAAAACGGGTGGTATTGTAGATACTGAGTTAATCAAATCAGGTAGTGCTGGTAATGATATCCAGTTATCGATTGATATTAATTTACAACGTCGTTTAGAAAAAGAAGTAACCGATTATTTAGTTAGTTATCATAATCGAGAAGTTGGTGCAGGTCGTATGCCTACTTTATCACAAGCTTATGCCATTATACAAAATCCAAATACGGGTGAATTATTAGCTGTAGTAGGTAAACAAATTAATTTTGCTGCAGATAATATCACTATTCAAAGTATATCTGATGTAAGTTATGCAACAGTATCTGCAAGTTATGAAATGGGATCTACTGTTAAAGGTGCAACATTATTAACAGCTTATCAAAATAATTTGATTAATGTAGGAGCTACTAAAGTAGATGAACCTATTTGGTTATCTAATACACAAGTCAAAACTTCCTACTTTAATTCTCAAGGTGGTGCTGTTAAAATTGATGATGTTACCGCAATACAACGCTCTTCTAATGTTTATATGTGGAAACTAGCTTTAGATATGTTAGGTCAACAATATATACCCGGTATGGTATTAGATACAACACATATTGAAAATAAAATGAATAAAGTTCGTCAAGATTTCGGACAAGTGGGTCTGGGTGTTAAAACGGGGATCGATTTACCGATTGATTCAGAAGGTTTAAAAGGAAATATTCTTGATTCACCTGTTAGTTTCTTAGATGAATTTATTGGACAATATGATACTTATACGCCAATGCAAGTATCACAATATATTTCAACTATTGCTAATGGTGGTCAACGTTATGCACCGAGATTAGGTTTAGCTGTTTTAGAACCTTCTAAAATCACTAATAAAATGGGTGCTGTTAAACAAAAATTAATTGATGTTCAATTAAATAAAATTAATAACACGGTCGAACAACTTGATCAAGTTAAAGCAGGTATGAATTTAGTGTATACTACTGCGGCAGGTACAGGAAGTAAGTATTTTGGAGATGGCAGTTATTCTATTGCCGGGAAAACAGGTACAGCTGAAACAACTTATAATAATAAAGATAGAGGTTTATCTGGTTTATATGCAGAAAATCATGCTTATATAGGTTATGTTCCAGCAGAAAACCCTCAAATGTCATTTACAGTATTATTAGTAGGCACACCAGGTGTTAATGAACTCTATTTAGAAGACGGTGATTTAGCACGTGCAGTAGTCGATAGTTATTTTTCACAAGATAATGATGAAGATTAAAAATAGGATTAAAAGTTCTCGGTAAAGAGCTTTTAATCCTATTTATTTAATTTATTGTTTTAATGATGATAAAAATTCTTTTGTAGCGATTGTAGGTTCAAAATCTGCAGGCATAGTATTCGTTCTAACAACTAATACATCACAAGGTGCAAAACGTACGATGTTTTCTGATACAGATCCCATAAAGAAACGTTCTACAGCATTTAAACCTGTAGCGCCACACATAATTAAATCTGCTTGCGCATTTTTAGCGATTGTTTTTGGTATTAATGACTTAGGTGAACCATAGTCTACAAAAAGTTCTATGTTTTTTACCCCTGCTTGTTCAGCAGCATTTTTATAACGATTTAATAAATCATTAGCAAAACGACTAGCACGTTCAGAAATAGAACGTTCATAAGCATCAATTGAAGCAAAAGAGCGTGTATCAATAACTGTTGCAATATTTAATTTAGCATCATTACGTTTTGCAACAGCAATGGCTTTATTAAAAGCCCATTCAGCTTCTTTTGATCCGTCAACAGCAATTAAAATATTTTTATAAAATAACATAAAAAACCTCCTAAGTTTGTTAGTGAAAATAAAATATTTGTTACTTATATGAATACACCTTTATTATACCATTTTCGTGGGCTGTTTAAAATCTTAATTTACACGATGATGTTGTTATTTAGGTGATTTTGTTAAAACTTTAGCACCTGTAGCAGTAATTACGACATCGTCTTCAATTCTAATCCCAATTTGTCCAGGTAAATAAATACCAGGTTCAATAGTAATGACCATACCTTCTTCTAAAATTGTATCACTTGTTTCTGAAACATCAGGAAATTCATGACAAGTCATTCCTAAACCATGTCCTAAACGATGTGTAAAATATTGACCATATCCTGCTTGTTCAATGATTTGACGAGCAATTTTATCTATATGTGATAATGACTGACCTGGTCGACAAGCAGCAATGGCTGCAAGATTGGCGTCTAATACAATATTATAAATTTTTTGATGGTCATCATTTATATCGCCAAAAGATAATACTCGTGTAATATCAGAGCAATAGCCTTGATAAATACAACCTAAATCGATTAATACATATTCATTTTTTTGTAATTGTCTAGTGCCGCTATGACCATGTGGATCCGCAGCATGATCACCAAAAAGTACCATTGTATCAAAACTCATACCTTCAACACCGAGTTTTTTAATTTCAAATTCAATAATGGCTTTTAACTCTATTTCACTTATTCCAAGTTTTAAATGTTCTTTGGCAATGGCTATAGCTTGGTCTGCATAATGCGCTGCTTGTTCAATTTTAGCAATTTCATATGATGATTTTTTAATACGTAATTGCTGTAAGATACTATCAATAGCGACACATTTGAGTAAATCGAAATGTGAACGAATAGTCAAATAACGCCCAGTAGTTAAATGATTTTCTTCAATGGCCAATGTATCAATGTGTTCAAAATGAGATTGTAATTTATGATAAACATTTTCTGTATCTAAATAACTAACAATATGTGCTTCAGGATGATGACGTTTAATTGAAATGACTTCCATTTGTGGACAAATAAACGTACAATGACCATCTTTTCTAATTAGTAATGCAGATAATCTTTCCATAGGATCACTAAAATAATCAGTAATATAATAAATATTATGTGGTGAAGTAATGAATGCGGCGTCAATTTGATGAGATGTTAAATAGTCTGTGATTTGTTTTATAGCTAAAAAATTCATAATATTCTCCTAATTATAAGTTTGTTATATTATAACAGAGGCATTCAAAAGATACAAATATCAATTAAAATCGATAGTGTCAACTTTTTGTTGGTGT
>NZ_JBZXTS010000021.1:2461-27546 GCF_058895785.1 Staphylococcus sp. B1(2026) | reverse complement strand
TTCGATTCCCGTCGGGACCGCCATTTTAAGCTTTACTTATCAGTAAGGTTATTTTTTTTACAAAAAATGATAGAATAGAGAAGTAATATATTTAATAATGAGGAGTTTGAGATGGATAATTTAATTAAGGTAGTTAAAGAAAAATGGTATGACGTAGCATTTTATGTAAGTTTAATCGTTATTTTGTTAATGATGTTTGCTATTGAAAATAAAGTAGATGAAAAATTAATTATAGTTATAGTTATTGTATCATTTAATTTATTAAATTTAATCTGGATTTATTTACGAAGAAAATATCAACCAGTACAATTATTGTGGGCTAAGCGTCATGAATGGGTGAATTTTTTATTTATTCCAGTGATTACATTGATTATGTGTATTAGCTTTTTATCGGGTAATCGTACGATAGATACGACTATATTTTTAATTGTTTTTATTGTTTATACAGTGCTTAGAAGTTTTGTGCGTCAGAAAATGATAGTAGAAAGTCAAATGTATGAAGCAAAATTGCAAAATAAGGCACGTCATAAAGCAATTTATAAAAAAGGACGTAAAAAATAATTGTGCTTGAAAGTCTTGAATATAGACTTTATAATAATATATGATTACAAATAAATTAAGAAGCATAAATTAAATAACGGAGTTTAACAGGGAATTGAAAGCATGACTGGAACTTTCATAAACTTCATTTAATTTTTTCACTTCGTTGTTGCTAAGAGGGACAATAGTAATATTTAAATCTTAGACGTGTCATTAGCGTTATTTAATGAAGAGTGAATAAGTTTAAAAACTTATTAAATTGGGTGGTACCACGGAATATTTCGTCCCTTTGTGTTAATTTAACACAAAGGGATTTTAATTTTATTAAAGGAGAAAACAGATGGCAACAATTTTTGAAACAATTAGACAAGAGATAAAAAATAAATTAGCAACAGTTAAAGATAAACAAACATTACAAAATTTAAAAGTAGAATATTTAGGTAAAAAAGGTGCAGTTTCTGGCCTAATGAAAGAAATGAAAAATTTATCTAATGAAGAAAAACCAGCTTTTGGTCAATTAGTTAATGAATTACGTAATGAAGTTTTAGCTTTGATTGAAGGACAAGAAAAAACTTTATCACAACAAATGTTAAATGCACAATTAGCTAGTGAAACATTAGATGTGACTTTACCAGCTAAAAATATTAATTTAGGTAGTGCACATCCACTATCACATATTATTGAAGAATTAGAAGATTTATTTATTGGTATGGGCTACACAGTTGAAGAAGGGCCGGAAGTAGAAAGTGACTATTATAATTTTGAGATGCTAAATCTACCAAAAGGTCACCCAGCACGTGAAATGCAAGATTCATTCTATATTACTGAAGAAACATTATTACGTACACATACTTCATCTATTCAAGCACGTACAATGGTTGCAGCTAAAGGACAAGCACCAATTAAAATTATATGTCCTGGAATTGTTTATCGTCGTGATAGTGATGATGCTACACATTCTCATCAATTTATGCAAATTGAAGGTTTAGTTATAGATGAAAATATTTCAATGAGTGATTTAAAAGGGACATTATTAGTCTTTGCTAAAAAAATGTTTGGTGATAATCGAGAAATTCGTTTGCGTCCAAGTTTCTTTCCATTTACTGAACCATCAGTAGAAGTTGATATTTCATGTTTTAAATGTGGTGGTGAAGGTTGTAATGTATGTAAACATACAGGATGGATTGAAGTATTAGGTGCAGGGATGGTGCATCCAAATGTGTTAACGATGGCAGGTTTTGATGCGACGAAATATCAAGGTTTTGCGTTTGGTATGGGTGTGGATCGTATTGCTATGTTGAAATATGGTATTGAAGACATTCGTCATTTTTATGTAGATGACTTACGATTCTTAGAACAGTTTAAAGCATTAGAAGATTAGGAGGATACAATGTTAGTTAGTTACCAATGGTTAAAAGATTATATTAAAATTGACGCATCTATTGAAGATTTAGCCGAGAAAATTACACGTAGTGGTATAGAAGTAGAGGCAATTGATAAATTAGAAGAAACAGTTAAAAATGTTGTTGTCGGTCATGTCATAAGCAAAGACAAACACCCAGATGCAGATAAATTAAATATTTGTATGGTTGATTTAGGTGAAGAAACACCGCAACAAATTGTTTGTGGCGCACCGAATGTAGAAGCGGGTCAATATGTTATTGTTGCGAAAGTTGGTGCACATTTACCAAGTGGTAAAATTAAACGTGGTAAATTACGTGGTCAAGTATCTAATGGGATGATTTGTTCATTACAAGAATTAGGTATTCCTTCAAAATTAGTTGCGAAAGAATATCAAGAAGGTATTTATGTTTTTCCGGAAGCAGTAACTGTTGGGATAGACGCCTTAGTTGCGCTTGGGCTAAATGGTGGTGTGATGGAATTAGGTTTAACACCTAATCGTGCAGATGCATTAAATATGTTAGGCGTAGCTTACGAAGTCGGGGCTTTATATGAACAAGATGTGTTATTACCAGAAGTAAGTTATCAAACATCAGATGAGTTAGCAACTGATAGTATTTCGGTTGAAGTGCAAGATGAAGCGGCTTGTCCATTATATATCGCAAAAGTAATAAAAAATGTAACAATTAAACCTTCACCATTATGGTTACAAGGCCGTTTAATTCAAGCAGGTATCCGTCCAATTAATAATATTGTTGATATTACAAACTATGTGTTAATCGAATATGGTCAGCCATTACATGCCTTTGATGCAGACCAAATTGGTTCAAATAATATTGTTGTGCGTCGTGCTAAAGAGGGAGAAATGATCACAACATTAGATGATGTTGAACGTACTTTAACAGCAGAACAATTAGTCATTACCAATGGTCAAGAAGCGATTGCATTAGCTGGTGTTATGGGTGGTAAATTTTCAGAAGTTACTGAATCCACAACCAATATTGTATTAGAAGCGGCGTATTTCAATCCATTAATGATAAGACGTACTTCTGCACATCATGGTTTACGTTCAGAATCATCAGTTCGTTTTGAAAAAGGTATTGATCCTTATCGTGTTGGTTTAGCAGTTGAACGTGCAGCACAATTAATGGCACAATATGGCGGTGGAACTGTTTTAGATGGTGAAGCAGAATTTAATCACTTAGACATCACACCAGCAATTGTAGAAGTTAGCGTTGATAAAATTAATCGTGTTACAGGTTTATTATTAACAGCAGAACAAGTCGCAGATATTTTTGGACGTTTAGGTTTTGTTTATCGATTAAACAATGATAATTTTGAAGTTGAAATTCCAACGCGTCGTGGTGATATTACATTACCAGAAGATTTAGTTGAAGAAGTGGCACGTTTATATGGTTATGATAATATCCCAGCTACATTACCAAAATTCACTGAAATGACTGCTGGTGGCTTAACAATTAAACAACGTAAGCGCCGTGAAGTGAAAAAATTATTACAAGGATTAGGTTTAAATGAAGCAATTACTTATGCTTTAACTTCACAAGACAAAGCAACATCATTTATGTCAAATAATCATCCAACGGTATCATTGTTAATGCCAATGAGTGAAGAACGTTCAACATTACGTCAAAATATTGTATCAGGTTTGTTAGATACAGTTGCCTACAATGTCGCACGTAGTCAACAAGATATACGTTTGTTTGAAATAGGTCGTATTTTTTATGATAATGGTGAACAATTACCAATTCAAAAAGAACATTTAGCAGGTGTGTTAACAGGTAATTGGACAAACACTAAATGGCAAGGTCATGTAGATAAAATTGATTTCTTTACTGCCAAAGGTGTGATGGCAGCGATATTTGAAAAATTAAATGTATCACAAGATATTGAGTACAAAGCAGTAGAAATAGATAAAATGCATCCAGGACGTACAGCAGCTATCTATTATAAAACACAGTATATCGGTTTTGTTGGTCAAGTTCATCCATTAGTACAAGCAGCACGTGATATTAAAGAAACATATGTTTTTGAAATTGACTTATCATACTTATTAGCGTTAGAAGTAGGTCAATTAGCTTATCAAAGTATACCAAAATATCCAGCTATTTCTCGTGATATTGCGATACTTGTTGATAAAGAAATACCAATTGTTCAATGGTATAATACGATTAAACAAACAGGTGGACGTTTATTAAGTCAACTAGATGTTTTTGATCTATATCGTGGTGATAAGTTACCAGAAGGTAAGCAATCAGTCGCATTTGCATTAGTGTATCAAGATCCTAATAAAACTTTAACAGATGAAGAAATAACAGGTGTACATGAAAAAATTATGGCACAATTGATTGCACAAGGTGCGGAAATAAGATAAATATTTAAAAACGAGTAGTGTTAAAGCTATTCGTTTTTTTATTGTTGACACACTTATGTAATTAGTGTATTATTTAATTAATACAAAGGAGTGATAAAATGAATAATTTAATTACCACAAAACAATTAACAAAAAAGTATGGACATATTAATGCTGTTAATCAAGTAGATTTAAACATTCAACAAGGTGATATTTATGGTTTGATTGGTCAAAATGGTTCAGGTAAAACAACATTAATACGTATGTTAACTTCATTAATTCGACCAACATCTGGACACATTAATTTTCCACAGCAACTAAAAATAGGTGCAGTGATTGAAGGGCCAACTTATTATCCTTATTTATCAGCTCAAGATAATTTAATGTACTATGCTAAAGTTTATCGTATCGCAAATAAACAACAACGTGTCCAACAAGTATTAGAATTCATCGGTTTAGAAAATACTAAAAATAAAAAAGTGAAAGATTTTTCTTTAGGTATGCGCCAAAGATTAGGTTTGGGGATTGCCATTCTTAATCGTCCAGACTTTTTAATTTTAGATGAACCTATGAATGGTCTTGACCCACAAGGTATTGTGGAGATGCGTCAACTCATCGAAAGTTTAAATCGTCAGTATAATACGACAGTCTTGATTTCGAGCCATTTATTATCCGAGCTATCTTTATTAGCGACACGTTATGGTATTATTCATCAAGGTAAATTAATTAAACAATTGAGTGAAGAAGATTTAGAAAATCATCATAGTTATATTAAATTAAAATCATCAAATTTAACGAAAACATTAGAAATATTATCACAACAATATCAATGTGAAGTAGTAGAAAATATAATTAAAGTCATGGCACCTGAAACAGCTATGCCAGACATTGCACAACAGTTAATGTCACATCAAATTTATTTAACATATTTCACTTACGAAAAAGAAAGCTTAGAAGATTATTTCTTGAATTTAGTAGGAGGTGTAAAATAATGGCAATATTAAGTGCGGATTTTTATAGAATTTTAAAAGGTAAATTAGGCTTAATTTCTTTAATTATGATCATTGCTTTAATTATATTGGGGTATACGGCATTTAGTTTTCAGCAAGTTGAAACTAATCTAGCAATATCAATTGTTAGAATTATTACGGGTTTTATTCCTATTTTTCTAACTAATATTTATATGATTGTTTGGGGTGATGAATTTAGTCAACGCGTTATAAATAATGTATTAATTACTAAAATATCAAGAGTAAAAGTTTTTGTTGTTAAATTTATTTTAGCTTATTTATTGACGCTAGTATTTGTATGTATTGCATATATTGTAATAATCAGTATAGCTTACATATTAGGTCATAAAGTAAATGTGATAGATTTATTACTACGTATGGGGATACAAAGTTTTAGTTATTTTGTATTAACAGGTCTAGCTGCCTTATTATTCACGTGGTTATCAAAACCGTATGTGGCAGTGGCAATTTTTATATCTTATGCGATTGTAATAGAATCAATTGCAAGTAATATAATTACTGCGTATTTCCCTAAACTTATAGCTGTGGTAGAAACATTACCAACCTATACATTAATTGAAGTCATTAATGTAAATACTTTAAAAAGTTCATTTGTTTCAACAACAATATTGGCTTCACTAGGTTATGGTATTGTGCTATTTATTATCAGTTGCTTTATTTTTATGAGAAAAGAATTTAAATAATAGCTAAGGCGCAAATAGAAGTTATTCATTCACTTCTACTTGCGCCTTTTTTTGACAGCCTTTAATAATTAACATGAAATAACCTAGTAAGATATAGCCAGTTAAAATAACTATGAAATATATGAAAAATCCTGACCAACCTAATTGATTAATATCAACAAAAAAGTAAGGATAAGGGCTGTGTTGTTGATCTGGAATAGGTATTTGAAAAATATAACCACGAATTAAAGCATATACTGTGTACAGTAATGGGAATAAAGTCCATAATAATGGATCAAAATAACGATAATGACGACGTTGATCAATAATTAACCAATCTAAAATAAAACCAATAGGTACGATATAATGTTGCAAGAAATTTTCAGGTGTATAAAAATCTTCAGCTTTAGCCGTAGGTGCTAACATAAAATGATAAACTAATAATGTTAATGCAATTGCAATTGTCGTTGCACCTTTTAATCTTAAAAGTTTAGTATTAGTAAATACATTATGTTGTTGTTTTAGCATGACAATAAGTAATACTATTAAACAACAAGCAACTAATATATTGGATTGTAAAGTATAGTAAGTGAGTTGAAACCATTCATTTGGATAAATTTGTAATATTAATCCAGCAATTGTTAAGAGTAGTAATAATAGACGATAATTAAAAATTAGTTTAAATGACATTGTTCTCTCCTTTGTTTGTATATCAAAATATTTTACATAAATGTAATAACGATGTCAATTAACAATTTTAAATAATTGTCTATTCTCAACTATTCAATAGCTATAAATTTAGTTATAATAAAGATATTGATTGAAAAGAGGTGAAGTGATGTCTCAATGGCAAAAATTATTAGCAGCCGAAAAAAATAAAGCATATTTTCAAACATTACAGCAATTTATTAATCAGCGTAGACAACAAGTACGCATTTTTCCACCATCACAACAACAATTTCGTGCTTTTGAATTAACACCTTATGAAGAGATGAAAGTTGTCATATTAGGGCAAGACCCTTATCATGGTGAAGGGCAAGCACATGGTTTGAGTTTTTCAGTACCACAAAATATGGCAATTCCGCCCTCATTACGTAATATTTTTAAAGAATTAGCTGATGATATTGGTTGTCAAATGCCTTCCAAGGGTGATTTAACTTCATGGGCACAACAAGGTGTGTTATTATTAAATAGTGTATTGACAGTCGAAGAGGGTAAGGCCAATAGTCATAAAAATAAAGGTTGGGAAACATTTACAGATCATGTCATTAGTGTACTAAATGATAGACAGCAACCAATTATTTTTGTGTTGTGGGGGAAACCAGCACAAGCTAAAATGAAATTGATAACAGCAACACATCATATTATTTTGACAGCACCACACCCAAGTCCACTATCTGCCTACCGTGGCTTCTTTGGAAGTCGTCCATTTAGTCAAATTAATCAGCAATTAATTGCTTTAAAACAACAACCGATAGATTGGCAATTACCTTAACGAAAGGATATATTATGATTCAATTATCAACCGTTTTACAACAAATCGAAAAAGAATTACAACAAGCACAACAAAGTAGTGATGAAATGATTATTTATCAAAAATTAGCAGCGATTAAAGCATTATGTGAGTTAACAGAAAAACCTAATAAACCTAATGTAGCTATGCAAGCACACCAATCATCAATGATATCATCACAAGAAATGATGATGATGACAGGGCAATTATCTCAAGAAGAATTACCTGTACAAGATAATTTATTTGATTTTTAAAGGAGAATAACAATGAAACAACAATTATTAGAACGTTTAACACGCTATGTCAAAATAGATACACAAGCTGATTACTACAGTACAACAACACCTTCATCAGAAGGTCAATGGGAATTAGCCAAATTATTGCAACAAGAATTAACAGAAATGGGCTTAGTAGATATTGATTTAGATGACAATTGTTATTTATTTGCAACTTTACCAAGTAATAGTGATAAAAAAGTACCAACAATTGGTTTATTAGCACATATTGATACAGCAACAGATTTTACAGGTAAAAATGTTAATCCACAAGTACATGAAAATTATGATGGTCAAGATATTGTTTTAAATGCAGCGCAAAATATTGTTATGAAAGTTAGTGAGTTTCCGAATTTAAAAAATTATATCGGGCATACACTAGTAACAACAGATGGTACAACTTTATTGGGTGCTGATGATAAAGCAGGTATGGCTGAAATTATGACAGCTTTAGATTATTTAATTAAACATCCTGAAATTAAACATGGAGATATTCGTGTTGCTTTCACACCAGATGAAGAAATTGGACGTGGTCCGCATAAATTTGATGTGGCTAAATTCAATGCTGATTTTGCTTATACAATGGATGGCTCAGTATTAGGAGAATTAGAATATGAAACTTTCAATGCGGCACGTTTATTAATTACTTTTAATGGTAGTAGTGTACATCCAGGTACAGCTAAAAATAAAATGGTTAATGCTTTAAAATTAGCTTTTAAATTTGATGGTTTATTACCACAGGCACAAGCACCTGAATATACTGAAGGCTATGAAGGCTTTTTCCATTTAACAGATTTATCGGGAGATGTTGAACAAGCGAAAGCTTCTTACATTATTCGTGATCATGATCGTCAGAAATTTGAAGCTAAAAAAGCATTAGTCGAACAAGCAATCGCCTTTATTCAAAGTCAATATGGTGAAGTGGCTATTACATATGATTTACACGATGAATATTACAATATGCGTGAAAAAATTGAACCAGTGATTGATATTGTTAATGTTGTGCGTGATGTTATGCATGAGTTAAATATTGAACCAAAAATAGGTGCTATTCGTGGTGGAACAGATGGTGCCCAATTATCATTCAAAGGTTTACCAACACCAAACATTTTCACAGGTGGTGAAAATTATCACGGTAAATTTGAATTTGCTTCATTAGAAGTCATGGCACAAGCAACACAAGTAATTATTAATGCTTTAGCAAAATTTGAAGAAAGAGCTTAAGAAATACAATATTAAAATAACTATTCGTCAATTAGATGAGTAGTTATTTTTCATAAAACAAGTGTTATCAATGGATTAAACGCTTTCATTATGATATGATAAAATTAATTATTAAAAGGAGTGTAGTCATATGATAACAAAAGAAAAATATATTCAAAGTTTACAAGATATTATTCGTATTAATAGTGAAAATGGTAATGAGGAAGAAGTTGCAATGTATTTAAAAAATTTATTAGCACAGTATGATATTTCATCTGAATTAATAAAATATGATAATAATAGAAGTAGTTTAGTGGCTGAAATTATTAATGGTGAAGGGCCTGTTTTAGGTATTTCTGGACATATGGATGTCGTAGCATCGGGAGATGAAAGTCAATGGACTTATCCACCTTTTTCTGGAGAAGTTGTCGATGACTTTATGTACGGTCGTGGGACAACAGATATGAAAGCAGGTTTAATGGCATTAGTATTTGCTATGATTCGCGTCAAACAATCAGGTAATTTTAAAGGTACAATTCGTTTATTAGCAACAGTTGGTGAAGAAATTGGTGAACATGGCTCACATCAATTAACACAAGAAGGTTATGCACGTGATTTAGATGCATTATTAATCGGGGAACCTGTTAACTTAGGTATTATGTATGCGCACAAAGGTTCATATAATTATACAATTCGTTCTTATGGTGTTGCTGCACATAGTTCGGCACCAGAAGTAGGTATTAACGCCATTGAACATTTACAACAATGTATGAATAAAGTTGTTGAAAAATTATCACAAATTATTAAAGACTATCAAAATCCGATTATGGGTAAATTAATTCATAATATTACTTTGATTAAAGGTGGTACGCAAGTTAATTCAATCCCAGATTATGCAGAGTATCAAGCAAATGCACGTACAATTCCAGAATTTGATAATCATCAAATGACACAATTACTGACAACTATTATTAATGAATTAAATCAAGAAGAAGGTTATCGTTTAGAATTATCAGTAGATGCTGATCAGCCACCTGTACAAGCTGAAAAATTATCACGTTTAGTACGTACAATACAGACACAATTAGCTAAATTCGAAGATTTATCATTCGAAAATATTTTTGAAGCAACTGTATCACAAATGAAATTATCTACTAAAGAACAAGTACTAGTAGATCATTATCATCAACATATGCCAACAACATTTGAACCTATTGCTGTTTCTGGTACGACAGATGCCGCTCAATTTACACAAGATAATCAACATATGGATATTGCTGTTTATGGACCAGGTATTTCACCTCTAGCTCATCAAATAGATGAACGTGTTTCTATTTCACAATATTTACGATTTATTGATTTATATGAAGCGATTTATGAATCATACTTACAAAAATAGAATAGCCATTCGGCTATTCTATTTTTGTGTTTTTAATTGTGCAATACGTTTATCAATGTATGATTTAACAAAATTATTGACAGGTGTATCATTCGTTAAACGTTCTTTTTGATAATATAATTGTTGAATTTTTAAATCAATATGATATTGAGGTGTATTTTTGTTTTCTACAATTGGCTCAGCTTCCACAGTTAATGGAATAACTTTAGGTTCTTTTTTGTCTGAGCTAGGAGTAGGTTGAGAGGTGATTTCATCTAATTTTTCTATTTTTTTAACTTTGATGTCTGGAACGACTTCTTCTTCAGTCATTTCAATAATTTCAATAGGTTTTTCTATTCGATTCGATTTTTTAGGGAAAATCAGATGCGTTAAACCTAATAATAGATAAAATAAAGTGGTAGATATAATTGAGATGATAATAATTAATAAATCGTTATTATCAATCGTTTCAAATTCGCTAATTGGAAAGAAAGTGTATGATAATAAAACGATCGGTGTTAGTATCATAATAACTTTACTAGAAATATGGGTACTTAAATTATAGATGCGAATCCAATTTTGTAGAACAATCCATAAAAAAGCTATGACAGATAATCCAATAAAAATATAGAGACGATTAGCATCTGTAACATAAGGTTTGAAATAGTTGCTGATATCAAAGAAACGACCAATGATATAAAAAATTAAAAAAGTACTGACATAGTAAAATGCAATAAGTATTTCTTTCAAGTAACTTGCCTCCTTAGCGTAAATATATACTTAAAGATAGCATATTTCTTACTAACTAGCTAGTGAAAAGTATGGTGAATTAATGGAAATATAACATACACATAAATTATAAAAAATTTTGATACAAAGTCTTGAATTATTATGAACAAGGTCTTAGAATGAAATTAGGTAATAGATTTATTTATATCATAGGAGGATTCAAAAAGTGTCAAATTTATTCGATGAATTAGAACTTAAATTAGCAGGTAAAGAAGTACGTATCGTTTTACCAGAGGGAATGGACAGTCGCGTATTAACTGCAGCAGTAAAATTAGCTTCAACAGATTATGTTAAACCGATTGTTTTAGGTGATCAAGAAGAAATTGAAAAATTAGCAGCATCATTAAATTTATCTGTTGAAAATTTAGTGATTATTAATCCTAAAAAATATGAAGCATTTGATACATTAGTTGAAAAATTTGTTGAGCGTCGTAAAGGTAAAGCAACAGAAGAACAAGCGCGTGAATTATTATTAGATGAAAACTACTTCGGAACAATGTTAGTTTATGTTGGTGAAGCAGATGGTTTAGTATCAGGTGCTATCCATTCAACAGGAGACACTGTTCGTCCAGCTTTACAAATCATTAAAACAAAACCAGGTGTAAGCCGTACAAGTGGTGCTTTCATTATGGTACGTGGTGAAGAAAAATTAGTTTTCTCTGATTGTGCAATTAACCCACAATTAGAATCACAAGAACTAGCAGAAATTGCTATTGAAAGTATTAAAACAGCACGTAGTTTTTCAATTGATCCAAAAGTCGCAATGTTAAGTTACTCAACGGCTGGTTCAGCAAAAACTGAAGATGCTGAACGTGTACGCAAAGCAACAGAAATCGCACAATCATTAGCACCAGATGAAATTATTGACGGTGAAATTCAATTTGATGCGGCTTATGTACCAGAAGTAGCTGAACTTAAAGCACCATCATCACCTTTAAAAGGTGCAGCAACTGTGTATGTATTCCCAAGCTTAGAAGCAGGTAATATCGGTTATAAAATGGCACAACGCTTCGGTGGTTTTGAAGCCATTGGTCCTATTTTACAAGGTTTAAATGCACCAGTTAACGATTTATCTCGTGGATGTAGTGCTGAAGACGTTTATCGTTTATCATTAATTTCAGCAGTTCAATCATTAGAAAAATAATATTTATTTAATAGAATTTAATAAAAATACTCATGACTTTGATTTATTATTAATAATAGTGCGAAGATCATGGGTATTTTTTAATTTTCTGATTGTCAATTTTCAGTATTATTTGTTAAAATAGAAGAATAATTAAGGAGTCACTATGCAGAATATAAATTATTTCAATTATTTTAATTGGCGTTACATAGACCATTCATCATTAGGTTTAATCATGCCACCACTTAATTCATTTGCCTATGATGATACTTTTTGTGAAACAGTTGATGCTGATGATCAACAAGCAATCATTCGCTCATGGATTCATCAACATACCATTGTTTTAGGTACACAAGATACAAAGTTACCACATATTAAAGAAGGAATTGATTATTTAAAATCTCAAGGCTATGATGTCATTATTCGTAATTCAGGTGGGTTAGGCGTAGTCTTAGATGAAGGTGTGTTAAATATTTCGCTTATTTTTAATCATTATTATCGTCTAAGCATTGATGATGGTTATGATTTGATGTATCAAGTCGTTAAAACAATGTTAGCACCCTTTACGCAAGCTAAAATAGAAGCTAAAGAAATTGTACATTCCTATTGCCCAGGAAATTACGATTTAAGTATTGATGATAAAAAATTTGCCGGTATTTCACAAAGACGTATTCGACAAGGAATGGCGGTACAAATTTATTTATGTGTATCAGAATCAGGCAGTCAACGTGCTGAAATAATGCGCAATTTTTATCAGTATGCACGTCGAGATTTAGCTAATAATCCGCTACAATATCCAGATATTCATCCACAATGTATGGCATCATTAAATGAATTGCTCCATCAAAATTGGACAGCTTACGATATATTACAATTATTTTTATCAACATTGCAGGCACATAGTCAATATGTTAAAATGAGTCAGTTATCAAATGATGAGCAAATGATCTTTGAACAAAGAGAACAACGCGTACATCAAAGAAATGAAAAGTTAATGACAATGATTTATCAATAAATAAGGAGGCAACATGGAAGAAAAACAAAAGAATATTTATTACGTTTGTGATGAATGTTTAGGTGTTAATGTTAGAACACTAATTCCTAAAATACAAAAACTAGACTCAGAAGCAGAAATTATTGTTGGTTGTCAATCCATGTGTGGTCCGGGACGTACAAGAACTTTTGCGATAGTGAATAATCGACCAGTCATTGCTAAAGATGAAATTGAATTACTACCTAAAATCCAAAAAAGAATTGAAACAAAGCGCGACCCAGAAAAAGATGCTAAACATGCAGCGCGACAAGCAAAACGATTAGCTTTAGCAGAAAAGTTAAAAAAAGAACGTGA
The DNA here is from genome assembly GCF_058895785.1 of Staphylococcus sp. B1(2026). Classification (NCBI taxonomy): domain Bacteria; kingdom Bacillati; phylum Bacillota; class Bacilli; order Caryophanales; family Staphylococcaceae; genus Staphylococcus; species Staphylococcus sp. B1(2026). The sequence goes on along the minus strand of NZ_JBZXTS010000021.1, from coordinate 13,912 downwards.
ACAACAATTAAACTAAAAGAGGTCAAGTACCTCTTTTTATTTTATTAAGATAATAGAAGTGTTAATATAAAGAAAAGGGGGCGACAGCCATGGTACAATATCGTTTTCAAAAATTAGAAGAAGAAAAAGTATTTAAAGACCCTATTCATCAATATATTCGAATAAAAGAACGTTTATATTGGGATTTAATTAATACGAAAGAATTTCAACGTTTAAGAAGAATTAAGCAATTAGGTGTAACATCAATGACCTTTCATGGTGCAGAACATACAAGATTTGGACATAGTTTAGGCGTTTATGAAATTACTAGACGTATATTAGATGATAATTTATATCGTCGTCAAGTAGTTGATGCCAATGAGCGTTCAGTAGCATTATGTGCCGCATTATTACATGATGTAGGTCATGGCCCATTTTCGCATATGTTTGAAAAAATTTTTAATTCTGATCATGAAAATTTTACACAACAAATTATTTTAGGAGATACTGAGATTCATCAAGTGCTACTACAAGTTGATGCAAAGTTTCCACAACAAGTTGCTGATGTCATTAGTCATGAATATGATAATAAGTTAATTGTAGATTTGATATCTAGTCAAATAGATGCAGATAGAATGGATTATTTGCAAAGAGATGCTTATTATACAGGTGTTAATTATGGACAATTCGATATGGAACGTATTTTACGCTTAATGCGTGAAAAAGATGGACGTTTAGTCATTAAAGAAAGTGGTATACATGATATAGAAGATTATATTTTAGGACGTTATCAAATGTTCTGGCAAGTTTATTATCATGGTGTTAGTCGTGGTGTAGAAGCATTAATCACGAAATTATTTCAACGTGCTAAAGAGTTATATCATAGCAATTATCAATTTTTAATTCAACCTGATTATTTGATTCCATTTTTTATCAATAAGGTCACATTAGTAGACTATTTAGCTTTAGATGAAGTAGTCATGCAATATTATTTTATGACTTGGCAAAATGAATCAGATGCTATTTTAAGTGATTTAAGTCAACGCTATTTAACACGTCAATTATTTAAATTTAAAACGTATCAAACTAAAAGTGAACGTCAAACTTTAGCATGGCCAGATGATTCGATTGTGCAACAATTAACAGCATTATTTTTAAAAGTCGGTATAGATCCGAACTATTATTTAGCTGTAGATAGCGTAGAAAATTTTGCTTATCGTGCTTTAACAGATTCTAATATTCGTATTTTAATGAGAGATGATCAAATTTTAGAATTAAGTGAAGTGAGTGCTATTCTTCATGGTATAGTTAATCAATCAGCACAAGATGGTAAAATATTTTATCCTAAAAATATGATTTTAAAATTACCAGAAAGTGAAGAGAAACAACAAATTATTAAGTTGTTAGATATTCACAGTTTTAATAGAGAATAAATAAACTTTAATTTTACTAGCGTATGAAGTATAATTAAGTCATAGGATAGTTAAGATGTAAGGAGAAGATGATAATGATTAAATTTTATGAGTATCCAAAATGTACAACATGTAAAAAAGCTAAACAATGGTTAACTGAACATCAAATCGAATTCGAAGCAATTGATATGGTAGATAAAGTACCGAGTAAATCAACATTAAAAAAAATTATTAAATCTAGCGGTTTAGAATTCAAGAAATTTTTTAATACTTCAGGCATGAAGTATCGTGAATTAGGTTTAAAAGATAAATTACCCACATTATCAGATGCAGAAAAATTGGAATTATTAGCTTCTGACGGTATGTTAATTAAACGACCAATGGTAATTACAGAAAATCACGTATTATTAGGTTTTAAACAGGCACAATATGATGAAGTTTTCAATGCGCAAGCTAAATTTGAAGCGGATTTATTATTCTCTAAAGACCATGGTTGGTTAAAACAAATGGACAATCGTTATCGTTATGGGGTAACACAATATCAAGTAGATACATTAGGTTCAATTGTTTTTGTTGAATTACCTGAAGTTGGTCAAAAAGTTACAGCTAATGAGCCATTCGCTAATGTAGAATCTGTTAAAACAGTATCAGAATTATATGCACCAATCGATGGTGTCATTACAGCAGTTAATGAAGCACTTGAAATAACACCTTCATTAATTAGTAGCTCACCTTACGAAGCGGGTTGGGTTGTTGAGATTACACCTACATCAGAACAAGAAGTTGAACAATTATTAGATGTCACAGACTATAAAGATTTAACATCAGGTTTATAATAAAATGATGAAAGGAGTAGTAAACTGATCAGTTTACATACTCCTTTCATCATTTTATTATTATAGTTTGATATTAATGAGATTTAATAAGGTGCATTGCATTTTTATTTTGCTACGTGCTATAATTTATAGATACAAATTATATATAATTTGAATTTTATAACATGTAATGGTTGTTTTAAGGAGGGGATAATAATGATTAAAGTAGAAAATGTCACTAAAGTTTATAAGACGGATCATAATTATGTCACAGCAGTAAAGGATATTAGTCTTACTGTTAATAAAGGTGAAATCTTTGGTATTATTGGTTTTTCTGGTGCTGGAAAAAGTACATTAATTCGTCTATTAAATGGTTTAGAACAAGTGACTTCTGGACAAATTTTTATTGGTGAACAAGAAATTACGCATTTACCAAGAAGAGATTTGTTAAAAGCACGTCAGAAAATTGCCATGATTTTTCAACATTTTAATTTATTGTGGTCAAGAACAGTTGTAGAAAATATTGAATTTCCACTAGAGATTGCAGGTGTAGAGAAAGCACAACGTCATCAACGTGCATTAGAATTGGTACGTTTAGTTGGATTAGAAGGTAAAGAAAATGCTTATCCATCACAATTATCAGGTGGACAAAAACAGCGTGTAGGTATTGCACGTGCTTTGGCGAATGATCCAGATGTATTATTATGTGATGAAGCTACGAGTGCATTAGATCCTAAAACAACAGATGATATTTTAGATTTAATTTTAGATATTAATAAAAAAATGGGATTAACAGTCGTATTAATTACGCATGAAATGCATGTTATTAGTAAAATATGTCATCGTGTTGCAGTGATGGAAAAAGGTAAAATTGTTGAAATGGGTGAAGTGTTAGATGTCTTTAATCATCCTAAGCAAGATATTACAAAACGTTTTGTTAAAGAAGAAACAGACGAATTAAACATTGATGAAATGATGACATATTTAAATTTACAAGCAGGACAAGGCACGATTATTAAATTTATTTTTAATGGTGAAGCAATTGATAGTCCTACAATTTCTAAATTATCACGTCGTTACCGTGTAGATATTTCAATTTTACACGCTAAAGTTACAGCAACCTCAAAAGGTGGTTATGGTAGTATTATTGCCTTAGTTAATCACTCAACTTCAGAAAAATCTATAGTGCAACAAATGATTGACGATGTTAATACAGCAACAGGTATGAGCGCGGAGGTAATACGTTATGTTTAATTTATTAATAGCACAATCAGATACTTTGTTAGGTCGTTTACAAGAAATGTTGAGCTTTAAACATGTTCGTTGGGATGATTATTTAACAGCAGTCAATGAAACATTATATATGACTATTGTAGCAACAATCATTGTAGCGTTTTTAGGTTTAGCTTTAGGTTTGTTATTATTTTTAACTTCTGAAGGCAATGTCATGGAAAACAAAATTATTTATCAAGTTATTTCGCAAATAGTTAATATTTTCCGTTCAATTCCTTTTATTATTTTAATTGTTTTATTAATTCCATTTACTATTTTAATTGCTAAAACGATGATAGGTCCTAATGGTGCTCTACCAGCTTTAATTATTAGTGCTGCACCATTTTATGCTAGATTAGTTGAAATTGCATTAAAAGAAATACCAAAAGGTATTATTGAAGCAGCGGAATCGATGGGGGCATCAACATGGCGTATTATCGTTAAAGTACTTATTCCAGAATCTTTACCTGCTTTGATTTCAGGATTAACTGTAACAGCTATTGCTTTAATTAGTTCAACAGCTGTAGCGGCTGTTATTGGTGCGGGTGGTTTAGGTGGTTTAGCATATTTAGTCGGTTATACACGTAATCAAATTGATGTAACATTTTTAGCAACAATTTCGATATTAATTTTAGTATTTATTTTTCAAATTATCGGTGACCTATTAACAAAACGTGTAGATAAACGTTAATAGCTATTGCATTATGAATCATTATATGTTAAAGTACTAAGCAAGAATACAACTCTTATATTGAGTGGCGAAGGGACGTGCCCGATGAAGCCCGGCAACCTACGATAATTCGTAAGGTGCTAATTCACGCAAAGTCGTAGACTTTGATAGATAAGAGAATGGACGTGATGTATTAACGCCTTTTCTCTAATTATAGAGAAAAGGTGTTTTTATTTTCATTCAATGTAGAGTAAATATTCTTAATACATTTACTTGAAGGAGGACACATGAAACTAAGCAAAATTATCAAACAACTATTAATCAGTTCAGTAGTACTCATGTTAACAGCTTGTGGCTCAACAACACAAGAGAATAAAATTTCAGAAGATAAAACAATTACAGTTGTAGCCTCACCTGTACCTCATGCAGAAATTTTAGAGAAGGCTAAAACAATTTTAGAAAAAGAAGGTTACACTTTAAATATTAAAGTAGTGAATGATTATGTGACACCTAATGAAATTGTTGATCGTGGTGAAGCAGATGCCAATTATTTTCAACATACGCCTTATTTAGAAAAGTTTAATGAAGAACATAAAACGAATGAAGTAAGTGTCGGAAATGTACATATTGAACCCATGGCCATCTATTCTAAAAAATATCGATCAATTGAAGAATTACCAGAAGGCGCAACAATTTTAGCTTCAACAAGTATTGCTGATCAAGGTAGATTTTTAAGTTTCTTTACTAAAGCAGGTTTAGTTACCTTAAAAGAGGGTGTAGATCCTGTCAAAGCAACATTTGATGATATTAAAGAAAATAAAAAATATTTTAAATTTGAAGCGAAAATTGCACCTGAGTTATTAGTACAAACTTATCAAAATAATGAGAGCGATGCCGTCATTATTAACTCGAATTTCGCGATTGATGCTGGTTTAAATCCAACGACAGATTCAATTGCTTTAGAATCATCAGATTCTCCATATGCTAATTTATTAGCAGTGAAAAAAGGTAATGAAAATAATGAAAAAATTAAAAAATTAATTTCAGTATTACAAGATGAAGAAATAGCTAAATTTATTAAAGATACTTGGAAAGATGGATCGGTTATTCCAGCAAAATAATTGCTGAAATATATAAAATTAATTATTTGGAGGAAGAGAATATGAAATTCAATAAAATTATTAGACAGTTATTAATCGGTACGGCTGCCATTGCATTAGCTGCATGTGGATCAATAGCACAACAAAATGACACTAAAACAGAAGACAAAACAATTACTGTTGTTGCTTCACCAGCACCACATGCTGAAATTTTAGAAGAAGCAAAATCAATTTTAGAAAAAGAAGGCTATACTTTAAACATTAAAGTAGTGAATGATTATGTGACACCTAATGAAATTGTTGATCGTGGTGAAGCAGATGCTAATTATTTCCAACATACACCTTACTTAACTAAATTTAATGATGAGCATAAAACGAATGAAGTAAGTGTTGGTAATGTACATATTGAACCAATGGCCATCTATTCTAAAAAATATAAAAGTTTAGAAGAATTACCAGAAGGTGCAACAATTTTAGCATCAACAAATCCAGCAGAACAAGGTAGATTTTTAAGTTTCTTTACTAAAGTAGGTTTAGTAACATTAAAAGATGGTGTAGATCCAGTTAAAGCCACATTTGATGATATTAAAGATAATAAAAAGAACTTTAAATTTGAAGCACGTATTGCACCAGAATTATTAGTACAAACATATCAAAATAATGAAGGCGATGCAGTTATTATTAATTCAAATTTTGCAATTGATGCAGGTTTAAATCCAACAAAAGATTCAATTGCTTTAGAATCGTCAGATTCAGCGTATGCCAATTTAATCGCTGTTAAAAAAGGTAATGAAAATAATGAAAAAATTAAAAAATTAGTTTCAGTATTACAAAGTGATGAAATAGCTAAATTTATCGCTGATAAATGGAAAGATGGTTCTGTAATACCAGCAAAATAATATGATACAATGAGTGTGATAAAGAAAAGAACACATAGATTTTCTCTTTCTTTATCACACTTATTTTAAATTTTTTTACCTTAATAATGGAAAAATATAGTAATACATTGTAATATTAAGTAAATCCATTTTATGTTCAAGAGAGGAGGGATATGATGAAAATTATTATTTCAGATATTCATGGTTGTTATTATACTATGCAAAAATTACTAAACAAACTTAATTTCAAACCACAATCAGATACTTTAATTTGTTTAGGGGATATGTGTGATCGAGGTAAGTATACTAATAAGGTTTGGCAATTTTTCAAGTCACTTCAAGAAAAATATAGTCAGCATATTGTATTAATGGGAAATCATGAAAATATGTTTTTATTAGCAGTAGACGAAGCCATGTACAGTCAAAGTAAAGAAGAACTTAGAAAAACACATTATTTAAAAAATGGTGGTTTATCAACTTTAAAATCATTTTATCCACAAGCCACGGAAGAACAAAGTCGTCAATATTTTAGGCAATTTGCAATAGAATATAAGCAATATCGTCAATGGTTAAAAGGCTTGCGTCTTAAATATGAAGATAATCAATTTTATTATGTACATGCAGGAGTAGATTTTAATCAAACTTATCAAAAACAAAGTGTACGAGACTTAATTTGGATACGAGAACCCTTTTTAAGTACTAATCAATCATATGATAAACCAGTTGTACATGGTCATACGCCTGTACAAGACGCACCATTCTATGAACATTTATCAAATAGAATTAATATAGATGGTGGTTGTGTTTATGGGGGCGTATTAATAGCTTTAGTCGTTGATGAACAAAATCAATTGTCATTTGTCACACAAACATATCAACAAGAAGATATAGACTGTTGAATTATAAATAGAAGTAAAGAGGTGATTGTATGAAAATTACAGTACTATCTGATCAAGTACAAGTTGAAAATTATGTAGCAAAATTATTGTTAGATCAAGTTAAAACAAATGGTGAAAGTATTTTAGGACTAGCAACAGGCGGTACGATGGTACCAATTTATCATCAACTTATTCAACAAAGTCAGCAACAACAAGTAGATTTTTCACAAGTCACAACAATTAATTTAGACGAGTATGTAGGTTTAGCAGCAGAAGATGAACAAAGTTATCATTATTATATGAAACATTTATTATTTGATGAGTTACAAATTACCAATTATCATTTACCCAAAGGTGATGCCTTTGACTTACAAGCACAATGTAATAATTATGAAAACTTAATTAAGTCTTTTGGAGGTGTAGATTTGCAATTATTAGGAATAGGAGAAAATGGTCACATTGCATTTAATGAACCAGGTACTTCTTTCGACTCATACACACATATTGTAGATTTATCTCCATCTACGATTAAAGCAAATGCTAGATTTTTTGATGGTCAAACGAGTAAGGTGCCAACACAAGCAATTACAATGGGAATAAAAACAATTTTATCAGCTCAAAAAATTATACTTGTTGCCATAGGTGTTAATAAAGCAAATATTATGAAACAATTGTTACAATTACAAGTACCAAATGAATCCATACCTGCCAGTAGTTTACTGAATCATAAAAATGTAGAAATCGTTATGGATCAAGCAGCAGCAAAATTATTATAATAGAAAAACTTAAGGATAGAATTTATTCTTAAGTTTTTTATTTTACAACAAATAAAAGTTTAATTTATATCACGTTTTTTAGATTAAAAACATACAGTATAGGCTTAAGTTCACAGAAATGTCACAAATAACTTCATTTCCATAAGGTATTGAGAATGATTATCATTTATAATAGGGAGGTATATAAATATATTTTAATAAGGAGAATATAATGAAAAAAATAACAAAACGTTTTTTAGTTACATCTTTATCAGTAACAATGTTATTGTCTCAAAGTTTAGTTATAACACCTGACATGACTTTAGCAGTTGATGAAACAACAACGACGGGTTTAATAGATAATACAATATATAAATTACAATTAACAGGAGATGGTTGGACAAAAGAAGATGCAGAAAACTATTTTGCTACTTATGTTAAGAAGGATGTTCAAATAATAGAGCGTCAAGGTCAGAAGGTTATTGCAGTGACAATACTAGGAGATAGTCCATTTGATTCGGATAATGTATTTTATGCAGGTAGTCAATTAGCAGAATTAAGTGAAGATAAAAAAACTGCGTATATCCCAGTAACTGCTATTAATAATCAACAAGTTGATATTGATTTTGATGTTGCTGGTTTAGATAATACGATTAAACATCTACGTGGACAATTAACATTTCATGTAGAAAATATAGTAGAAACTACAACAGAAACCACAACAGAAACCACAACAGAATCTATATCAGAAGACGTAACGCCTACTAAGCAGCAAGGACCAATGCATTTAGAAGCAACAGGCAGCTTTGCCGATGATTATCAAGCATATTTTGATAAATATATTGATACGACTGTTGAACCTATAACAATCGATGGTGAGCAAGTTATTCCAGTTAAAATTAATCATAATGATATCATCTTTGACGAAGGAAATTTATTCTATAGTTCAACAGATACTGAACCCCAGTTAAGTGAAGATAAAAAAATAGCTTATATACCCATATCAAGATTTAAAAATAATCAAGTTGCGATAGATTTTCGTTTAAATATCCCTAATGAGTATGCAACATTTATTCGTGGAAATTTATTTTATGATATAGCATCAATTGCACCACAAGTAGAAAATACAACGATGACAACACCAGTATCATCATTAACCATCGAATTACAGAATGATGAATTAGTAGGTTCAGCAGGCTTCTCAATAGATTTATGGCAAAATGTTATTGTAAAAGATAATCATGTTATCACATCTCGTGCACAATTAGATAGATCTTATGTGACGATTATGAAAGATAACCAACCATTATCAAAAGCAGCAACTAATGAATTGCTCATTTCACCAACAGCAGGAAATTATCAAGTTATTTATCATGTGGAAAAAAATGGTGTAATACAAGAAAAGACAGTGCCATTGACGATAACAGCATCTAATGTTACTTATAATAAGCAAGATTCACAACCATTAGCTGATGGTGTTTATACGATTACAGCAAAAGCCCAACGTATTGATTCACCAGAAAATGAATCGATTTTACTTAATTTTTTTGACCCGCGTGTGAAATTAGAAGTTATCAATGGTGAATACATTGTAACTTTCTTAAATACTGGTTTAGGTAAATCAGTGATTGATTTTTCATTATCAGTACCAACATATAAAGATTACAGTGATAATACTTTAGCACAAAATTATTACCCACGAAATAAAGAAACTATCAAACATATTAATTCAGAAGAGTTTAACACTTATAAATTTAAATTAAATAGTATAGAAGATATTCGTCAAGTAGGCGTGCTTTATACACATCGTGGAGGTATTGAAGAATTAGTTGGTCATTATGATCGTTATAAAATGGCATTTTTAACATTTAATTTAGATGACATTAAAGCAGGATGGTACGGTTTTAAAGAAGAAGAAAATACTAAAAATGGTGAAGCCTTATTACAAAATGCCTTAGTTAAAGAGGGATTAGATATAAATAATAATGGTTTTGTGACAGCAGATGAATTAGCACAAGCACAAGGTGAAATTGATTTATCCAATTATCAATTATCAGATGTTTCGTTTCTGAAACATTTAGGTGCAGGAGTAACAACTTTAAAATTAATGAATAATGCAATTACAATATTACCAGAAGATTTCTTTGATCATATGATTAATTTAGAAAATATTTATTTAAATCATAATTCATTAACAGCATTACCATCAAGTATATCTAAATTATCAAAATTACAAGTATTTAAAGCACCGTATAATAGTATTTCATTAATTGCACCTGAAATTTTTGAAGGTAGTCGTGAAACATTACAGGAAGTAGAATTGGAAAATAACTTTTTAACAGAAATACCTGAATCAACCTTATCAAACTTAACTAAAATAGATTCAATCGACTTATCCAACAATCATTTATCATCGTTGGGTCAACAACCATTTGTTAACTCTATTAATCTAACTCATTTAAATTTAAGTAATAATAGATTAATTAAGCTACCACAAACATTGGAACAAGTATCAAAATTACGCACATTAAATTTAAATGGTAATTTATTGTCAGAATTAGATTTAACACGTCTACAAACACCTGAATTACAGAATTTAAAAGCTAATGGTAATATGATTACTAATTTAATTACAGGTGCGACGGTAGGTTTACCTAGATTAACAACTTTTGATGTTTCATCAAATTTGTTAACAAGTTTTGATGAAACACCATTTAAATCACTGACTGATATTATTACATTAGATGTGGCGTTAAACCCTTTGACTAAGCAAACAATTGTGGGTGATCGTGTCATTTCGCCGATTGTCAGTTCATCAATTGAAAGTGAGGCTAAAGATGGTCGTATTAATTGGCATGTTATAGGCTTAACACCAGCAGATTATGTTTTGTGGTCAAAATCTTCATCACGTTTAAAACCGATTGTTGATAAAGTAGCTTATGAACAATATTTAGCACAACAACAAATGTCAGCATCAGAAGTTTTAACAGAGCAAGGACATAATTTTGATACATTAATACGTCTAGAAAAGCAACAACCAGACGGTACATTTAGTATTTTAGAAGAGAAACAAGTTAAACAACAAAGTTTGACACAAGGTATGTTTGTTGATTCAACAATGCAACCACAAGATGTTTATCGTATTACAGTCCAAAGTCGAAGTAAAGTATTAGAAGAATATCAACCACGAGCAGTAATTGCTACATTAGTCACAGCCACAACAACGCCATCAGAAGTTGTAAGGTCTGTGGGTAAAGGGACGTTAGAAGTATTAAAAGATAGTACTCAAGAATTATCAACAATGAACAAGTTTGTTAATCCTGAAATTAATATTGTAGAAATTAATGGACAAAAATTTATTGAGTTGACCATCAAAAATGCTAGTTGGTGGCAATCATTCACAGTAGATAATCAAGATGTCGTGCTAATCAATTCGAATAATGAAGAGGATACACGTACTATTAGATTTGCTTTAGTAGATGGTAAAATGATTTATCCGTCACATGTGCATGTGGTTGCAACAATACCAGGTTTTGCATATGATCATCAGTATGATGTTAAATTAAAAGTGAATTTGATAGATAAACAACCGAGAACAGAAGAAGTAACAACAACGGAACAACCGAGAACAGAAGAAGTAACAACAACGGAACAACCGAGAACAGAAGAAGTAACAACAACGGAACAACCGA
>NZ_JBZXTS010000021.1:0-2436 GCF_058895785.1 Staphylococcus sp. B1(2026) | reverse complement strand
AACAACCGAGAACAGAAGAAGTAACAACAACGGAACAACCGAAAACAGAAGAAGTAACAAAAGTAGGACACTCAATAATAAAAGACATTGTATCAACAAATAAAAAAAGAATAGGTAATCATAAAACATCTAAAGTTGTTACGAAAAAAGAAAACAAATTACCTAAAACAGGTCAATTATCATCAAGTGGATTTGTCTCAGGGTTATTGATTTTATTAATTGTTAGTCTAGCAATCTTCAGACGTAAACATAATTAAATATATCATTTATTTAATGGTCTTATTTTATAGGACCATTATTTTTTATGAAAATATTTTATAAAATTTAGAAAAAATGAGATAAGAGTGTATGTAATTAATGACTACTCAAAAGGAGGTAAATTCATGTATTGTAATCGATGCAGTTCACCGTGATCTCATGAAATATCAGTAGATCCTCGTTATATGTCAGGTATGCAATTAACAACAAGTGAACTTATAGCTAGGCATATTAATATAGGGCAGTTAATTAAAGTAGGAGGACAAGCAATCTGAAGCATTAAACAAGAAGGCACACAGTACATATGTCAACGTTGTGGTAATCGTGATATAACTAATTTTTATAGTTATCAATGTGATTTATGTCAACAACGAGCAGTTTACTGTCGGCAATGTATTAATTTAGGTCGAGCATCAAGTTGTGAATATTTATGGCGTCTAAATTATAATGATCATTCTATTGGTGGGGGTATACATTTAGATTATGAATTAACGAATCAACAATATCAAGCAAGTCAAAAAATTATAAATGCAATTAAGCAACAGCAAGATATATTGATATGAGCAGTATGTGGTGCAGGTAAAACTGAAATTACTTATCAAGCAATTGATGAATGTAGAAAAAAGGGTGGTAAAGTCTGTTTTGCTACACCACGATTAGATGTTGCTAAAGAAATAGCATTAAGATTACGGCAAGTATTTCCTAAAGAAAATATTAGTTGTTTATATGGAGGGCAAAAGTATCAATATGCTGCTTTTGTAGTGGCAACAACACATCAATTATTACGCTACTATCAATATTTCGATTTAATTATTATTGATGAAGTAGATGCATTTCCCTATTGTTTTGATAATTTTTTACATCATGCAGTTCAACAAGCTAAAGCAAAAGATGGAACAATTGTTTATTTATCAGCAACACCTAATTGGCATTTAAGATGTCAAGTATCTCAATGTTATAAAATTGTAGCAAGATTTCATCAACGTCCTTTACCTATACCTCAATTCATAAGAGTAAATAATCTCACATCGTATCTTAAGAGAGCTACTTTACCAATAATAATGATTAATCAACTAAAAGAATGAATAAATAATACTTGCCCAATCTTAATATTTTTTCCAACAATTCAATTAATGCTAGATTATTTACCATTATTTAAAAAGAACTTTCGAAATGTAGAGGCTGTGCACAGTCGAGATGAACACAGACATGATAAAATAAATGCTTTTAAAAAAAGAGAAATTCAAATACTTCTTACTACTACTATTTTAGAGCGAGGTATTACTTATTTAAATTTATGTGTAGCAGTGATAGCGAGTGACCATCAACAATTTAATACAGCTTCATTGATTCAAATTGCAGGACGTGTAGATAGAAAATTAACGAATCAATTTGGAGAAATTATTTTTTATCATCATAAAATTTCGTATGCAATGTTAGCATGCAATTATTATATTAAAAAAATGAATAAACTAGCTGAAATTCAGAAAAGGAAAGTGTAATATGTTAGTTTGTAGAATATGTGATCAAAAAATATCAACAGAATTTTCATGAGATGACTTGTTTCAATCTAATCATTTTCAAATATGTGATAATTGTCAACAATGGTATCACTCTCAACAATGGCAATGTGATGATATTGAGGGTATTAAACATTATTATTTGTATGAATATCATTCTAATATTAAACAATTAATTAGTGATTATAAATTTAAAGGTGATTTAATTATTGGAGATTTTTTATCGCCTCGCCTTCAAGAATTTTTTAATCAACATCAATTTGATTTAATTATACCTATACCAATAAGTCGCAGAAGAAAGCTCTATCGTACTTTTAATCAATGTGAACAATTATTAAAACAAGCAAAAGTGGTATTTCATCCTATTTTAGCTAGTCATTTTCGTGAACATCAATATAACTTAACAAAACAAGAAAGACATCATTTACCTTCCCCCTTTTATCAAGTGTCTAATGAGCTAATTAGTGAAAAACTTAATATTTGTCTATTTGATGATATTTATACGACAGGACAGACTATGCGTCATGCTATTGAAACATTGAATTTATCAGTTACTATGGTAACTCTAGCTAAGGTTCCAATCATTCAATAAATATGATATTCTCTAATGATAAATTGGTTAGTGTAAAGTTTTTGTTGGTCGAAAATAGAAAAGAAA
>NZ_JBZXTS010000020.1:0-28039 GCF_058895785.1 Staphylococcus sp. B1(2026) | reverse complement strand
CTGCTTGACGAGCAGCTTCCTCTTCAAAATTAGGTTGGATTTCTATTTCGTTTTGTATTTTTATTTTTTCTTTTTTTAAATGCTGTTCTTTAATTCTTATTTTATCAGTCTCATATGCATTTCTCATATCCAATGCCATATCTGATAATTTTTTTTCTAAATTCGGATTATTCATACTAGTATAATTCAAAGTCTTAACATATAACTTATACTGATTATCGAATTCTTTCATATATGCATCATATTGACCAATATCAAGACTATCATATTTCATATGTTTCACATTCACTCTTAATTCTTGCTGAATTGTATCAATAATAGTTTGACCTACTTTATCATTCGATAGTTTAATTTCATCTATAGCATTAATAAATGTATTAAATTTATTAATTAAACGTGTTTTTAGCTCTTCAGAAATAATACTTGGCATTCTATTTTTCAATGCTAGATCAGCATTAAAATGTAATAATGTAGCAGTTTCTTGTTCTTTAGCCCATTTTTCATATTTCGAAGAAATTTTAAACACACCTCTTCCAAGTTCAGTTGCATCAGAATTTAGAATTTTATCAACATCATATATAGCATACGTATTTAATCTTGTTTCTATCCTAGGATCTCCTGTAGCAGTCACTTCTATTGTTTGCCATTTATTATTAAAATAAGCACGAATTGCAACATGTGGTTCACCTGTCGAAATTTCACCCTCCACTACATAAGCAGGAATCCCTAACATATTTAACGATCTTGAAGTAGCAATACTAAAACCAGCACACATTGCCAATTTTCTAGAAGGAACTGACATTACACTTGATGCTTTTACATAACTATTCACACCTGGCTGAGTATAAGCATCATAATCATAAGGTATATTATTCGTGATATATTCTATAAGACGTTTCACTTTTTCTTCTTCTGAAACGTCTTCATCAGCTCTAGCAATTTTAATCATTTCGAGAATTTTTTCATCATTTTCCCTATATTGAGCTGTTGTTGGAAAATAGTACTTATAATCTTCTTCAGACACATTCACTATTGACGATTTATAACTATCTAAATACTTTGAAAAACTTGCACCTAAACGTAAATACTGTGTATTAAACGGTATATTATTAACATTAATATTTAAAATGTGACCTAATCCTAATCCATTAGAGTTAAGTATATTTTTTAATCTTACATCAGTTGAAATTGAAAAAGGTGCATGTACCCTCACACCATCATTAATTTGTGCAACAGCTTTTTTTAATAAATTTATATATTCCTCTCTACTGTTTATGATAACATCATTTTCATTAACGATATAAATCGTGTTATTTTTAATAAAATTACCGTTAATAAGAACTAAGTCGGAATTTTTTGGTAACACGCTCTCTAAATCTTTCAATTCAACATACGATTTGTAAAAATTTTCTTCACCTATCTTCCAAATACTTACAGAAGTTTCATTACTTGCTTTTAATTCTAAGGCAATTTTTTGAATACTTTGTTCACGAGTTAACCTACTTTTTGCCATCGTAATATAATCAGGATTATTAACTGTTACTAATGGCTCTACATCTAATTGTTGTGCTTTTACATTAGCATACGGCATTGCTGTCAATAAGCTCGATGATACTATACTTAAAATTATTTTTTTCTTCATAAATACTCCTCCAAATAATCACTTAATAAAATAATATTACCCAAATAAATTTATTTTATTATATCATGTTAATTCAATAAAATATACATTCTTAATGTTTATATTAAGTACCTATTTAAAAATAGAGATATTTTCATCTTTAATTTCTAACATTTTACGATATAATTAAGTTCAGACATTTGATTGATTCTCCTTGTTTATTATTTGGTCATTTTAAACTTATCAGAAAATCAATCATTTGTCTTATTTTTATACGATAGGTTGTAAAATTAAATGCGACACTAAATAAAATAGAAATCTCATATTAACCTCGTGTAAACTGTTAATAACGACAAAAACAATCACGGAGATTAATATGAGATATAACCATCTTACACTAAATAATAGAAATAAGATAGAGGTTTTAAACAAAGAAGGTTATTCTTCTAGAAGAATCGCAAAAATTTTAGGTTGTCATCATTCTACAATTTCTAGAGAATTAAAAAGATGTCAGGCTAACTATCTTGCCAATAGTGCGCAAAAAGATAAAGAAACTAAAGCAACATTTAGGGGAAGAAAAAGTAAAGTAACTGAACAAATGAAGGCAGATATACTAGAAAAATTAAATTCAAAATGGTCACCTGAACAAATAGTAGGAAGTAGATTTAAAGGTAAACTTTGTTTTAAGACAATATATAACTGGATTTATTCTGGAGTTTTAAATTTTTATATTAGAAAACTTAGAAGAAAAGGTAAATCTAAAAAAGCAAAAGAAACAAGAGGCAAATTTAATATAGGTAATTCAATAAGAACAAAATAAATTTCGGTCATTGGGAAGTAGATAAAATTGTTCCTAAAAAAGAAAAAGATATTTTACCACTTTTGTAGAGATGAAAACAAGATTTTATATCGCCATACCCATGAAAGATAGAACGAAAGATTCTATGTTTAAAGCTGTACAGCAGCTAATTAGATCTCTACCAAAAGAAGCAATAAAAAGTTTTACTTCAGATAGAGAAAAAGAATTTGCTTGTTGCAAAGACATAAAAAATTATGGCATAGATTTTTATTTTGCTGATCCTTATTTGGATTGGTAAGAGGTAATAATGAACATTCAAACGAATTATTGAGAAAATATTATCAAAAAAAACAGATTTAGCACAAGTATTCATTAAAGAATTGATTGAAAATTTAGAAGAGCTTAATAGTAGACCTAAAAATGTCTTGACTACAAACTCCTCTTGAAATATTTATGCACGAACTTAGTATGTTATAAGTATAACAGTATTATTTACAATTCATCACTTAAATAAATATCATCATTTTAAAATCATGATTACATTATATTAAAATACAATGGACTGACTCCGACAAAGATTAGAAACAAGTCCATTGGATAAACCAAGATGTATTTATTTTTTTGATTGTTCACCTGCCTGGGAGAAGTTCATAAGGTATTCAATTGATACTTTTCCATTTAATTCTTATTAATTTTATACATCTAGGTTTAAAAAAATTATTATTTAGTTTTATCTTGATATAATTCTTTAGGTGCAACATCGTTATGCGTCCACCAATATAGCGCTTGCGAAGATAATATTGGGGTTTGCTCAACTATTGTTGTCGCAAGAGCAGATTGTTTCAATTTGTGTTGTATTATATCATGTGGTACCATTGCTAAAATATATAATGCAACAAATAGCAATACGTAAACTTCTAATACGCCAAATATTGCACCTAATAATTTATTTATATATTTTAAAATTGGTACATTTGATAAAACATCAAATAGTGAAATAATGATCTGCAATACAATTTTTGTTGCAAAGAAAATTATCGCAAATGCAACAACATTATAATAAGCTTGTTCTAAATCAATGCTATGAAAAATAAATTTAGAAATATCTTCTGGTATTGTCATAAAAGGTATATAATTATAAATTTTTTTAGCTAGCGGTTGATAATACAAATAAGCAATAATATATGATGCAAACATACTTGCAAAATGAATGATTTGTAATAGTAAACCACGTCTAAAACCTACAATAAACCCCATTAATAAACATACTATAATTATTATAGAAAGCATGTATAACTCCTTTTATTGTTTTAATCTCTCTAATTGCGTTTCTAAAAACTCCATTTTTTGTTGTAATTCATCTATTTCACGTTGCGCTAAGACTAAATCATTTGCAAAGTTAACGGCTGTTAAAACTGCACGACGTGTAATATCTAGACTAGGATTCAAACGTGTATATTCAATCATTTGCTTATCTACCATGGCTGCACATTCTCTAATATGTGAAGGCGAAGTATCACCTATAATTGTATATTTTTGATTATCGATGAAAACATTTGTTTTCGTTTTTTGTGTATTATTTGTAGACATGAAAATCCTCCTTCATTAATGTAATCGTTATATTCATTTTACCACACTATCTTTATAATAGAAATACAATTGTATAAGAGTAAACTTAGATGTCTTTTATGATTCATCCACTTTAGTCTTTTTACCTCTTAAATGTTTAATGATAATAATAACAATTATATAAAGAATAACTAGTGCAACTACCCATCCTAAATATTTATGAACAAGTTTAAAAATAATTTCCCATTTAGGTCCAATTAAATACCCTAATGTCACAAAAAATAATACCCATAAAAAACCACCTGCTAATGCATAAGCATGGAAAACACGCGCAGGCATTTTTAAAATCCCCATCACATAACCTGTGACATGTCTAATACCTGGGATAAAATAAGACGCAATAATAATTACATTACCATATTTTTCGATCCATCTCGCGACTTTATCTAATCTCTTATTTGTAATACCTATATAACTTCCATACTTACCTAGTAATACTTGTCCATATCTCCTACCAACTTCAAAAGAAAACCACATACCTATAGCTGTGCCAAAAAATGCTGAAGCAATTAAGATAAAATAATTAGCTTTCCCACTCCAAGCAATATACCCCGCAAAAGTCATCATCGTTTCACCTGGTAATGGCACGGCAATAAATTCCAAAATTAACGAAATAAATAACACAGAATAAGCATGAATTGATAGATAATGAAATATCTGTTGTAAAATATGTTCCATAATTTTCTCCTAAATGGTTATTTAAATAAATCAAGCCAACCTTTACGCTTGAAAAAGAATATCATTCCTACCACAATTAAAATCATAATTGCCCATGTAAAGATATAACCATAATGCCACTTTAATTCTGGCATATAGTCGAAATTCATTCCATAAACTCCGGCAATAAATGTCAAAGGTAAGAATATAGCAGATACCATTGTTAAAATCATCATAATATTATTTGCTTTAAATGTATTATATGAAATGTAATTTTCACGAATATCACCTGTTAGTTCTCGTAATGCTTCAATTGTTTCTGTTTGTTGCACTAAATCATCATAAATATCTAAGAAATATTTACGATCATTTTCTTTTAATTCCATACGTCTTGACATCAACATACGATGCACTAATTCACGTGTTGGTGTGACTGTACGTCTTAAATGCAATAAATCCGCACGTAAATCAAATACTTCGTCCATAATGCGACTACTCTTACGATGGGCATCACCTTCTTCTAATTCATCTAAACGATCTTCTATCGTATATAAGATAGGATAATAATGCTCAACAACTGTATCCATCATCATATGTGCTAAATGAATGGGTACATATTTATCACCGCTATGTGTTAACACTTTTTCACGAGTACGATCAATTGCTTTTAAAGGATCAAAATGTACCGTAACGAGCGCATTTTCAGATAAAAACATATTTAACGATTTATAATCTTCGTTAATATCTGAACTATTTAAAATATGTAATACAAAAAACTGAAGTTGACGTGTAATTTCAACTTTTGGTCGCTGTAATCTTGTAAATGTATCTTCTATTTGTAATTCATGATAATTAAAAAAAGTAGACAAGTATTTTAATTCATCTCTACTAGCATCTTCAAAGTCTACCCAATACCATAAAATATTTGATCCTTTAACTGCTTCTAAAGGCAAATCAGTATGAAGCTGATATTGTTTATCAACTGCTATGATATGAATCATCTAGGCTTCCTCCTTAACTAATTGATACATTAAAATACCTGCTGCTACTGATACATTTAATGATTCAGCACGTCCTCTCATAGGTATATTAATATTTTGGGTTGTTTCTTTAAGAAAGTCTGGATGAACACCTTGTCCTTCATTACCTAAAATTAATGCAAATGATGTTTGCGGTTCTATCTCTGTAATTGACACTGCATTACTTAATGATGTACCGTATAATGCTATTTTCTTTGCTTTAATATCTGCAATGGCATCATGTAAAGATTGCATAATACATGGAATATGAAAATGACTCCCTTGTGCTGCACGTAAAACTTTGTCTTGATAAATATTACAGCTACCTTGTCCAATCACAATCGCATCTAAGCCACAAGCATCAGCTGTACGTATAATTGTTCCCATGTTTCCAGGATCTTGGACAGCATCTAATAATAATATTTTTTTATGATTATTTGTTAGTTTCTCTTCTTTTATGCTACAAATAGCAAAAATACCTTGTGAATGTGTTGTTTGTGACAATGATTTAACGACATTCTCTGTAATTGTATATACAACAATATGGTCTGGCATAGATTTGAGTGTATCAAGTTGTTCAGCTGTACCTATGACAGCTAAAACTAATTCAGGATATTTTAAAGCTTCTTCAACTAAATGATGCCCTTCTACTAAATAAGTTTGGGTTTTTTTAATTTCTTTAGTCGTATGTAATTTTTTCCATTTTTTGATATGCTCATTATTAACTGATGTAATTAACATACACTCACCTCTTTTCTACTTATTCTCTCTATATTATTATACACAAATATTTGTGAACTGTCTTGAAAAGAAATAAAAAACATTTGTTTTTCAAATTTTGATCACTATAGCTCAATTAATTGATGAGGATTGAATATAATTGGCTGTTGCAAATCATATTCACTCGCGACTTCAACAGGTTGCTGCTTTACAAAATAATGACGTGCTAAATCTGCTGGATAAGGTGAATTTAACATACTTTGTACTAGCGCTGTCACATATTGTGAATGACTCACTTCATACATACCCCCTGCAAAACTTGGCACAGTAATTTGACTAAGCAATTGTTTAATTGCTGACAGACCACCTAAACGACCATGTTTTAAACAAACAATATCTGCTAAGCCATGATTAATAAATAATTGAATATTATCGATTGATGTCGCACTCTCATCTATTGCAATTGGCAATGAAATACCGCTTCTTTTAAATTTTTCATAAGTAGCTAAATCCATAAAAGGTTCTTCTAAATAAGCAATTTTATGATGTGCTAATCGTTCTAAAGTCGCAAAATCATCAGTCGTTAATTGTCTATTGGCATCTATTGCAAGCATCACATCGTTTGGAACATAGGAAATAAAATCCATTATATCTTGATGCCATTTTAATTTTACACGAGAATATTTTTTCATTTCTGGAATTAACTGTTGAAACTGTTGTTTATCATTAGTACTCACTGTCATTCCACATATAATCTTAGTTTGTTGAGACAATAGTTGTGCTAAAGATTGTTGTTGTTGAATTGCATAAGCTTGCCACATTAAATAATCCATCGTATCTCGTGCATGGTTCAACGTTAAAATTTCACATAATTGTGCATACCAATTACTATTAATATCAATTTGTTCTAATTGATGACGATATTGTTTCAATTGTTGGTAAACTTGTTGCCACGTTTCTTGTTCATACCAATCCGTTTCAAATGCACTACACTCTGCCCATAATAATTGCCCTTCAAAAGTAGCACGCACATATAATGATGATCGTTTTGATAATTCTACTAATGCTGTTTTAACAGGTACTCGAAACTGTTGATGGCCATAATAAAATTTAATTTGTTGTAAGTGAGACATCATTTCTCCTTATGTTTTAACCAGTCTATCAATTGTGATTTATTTATTTTTAAACTACCCGTTAATGGCAATTGATCAATACTATATAGCTGACGTGGTTGCTTATATTTAGCAAGTAATGGTTCTAAATAAGCTTGTATTTGAGATAAAGTATATTCAACATCACCAGCGTATATAATAACAGGTACTTGTCCCCAAATTTCATCATGTTGTGGCATCACTACCCACTGTGTTTGTGCATCAAAACTCATTAATAATTGTTCTATTTCTCGTGGATAAATGTTTTCACCACCTGAAATAATTAAATCACTTTCTCTTGATACAATATAAAATTGACCTTGTTTATCTTGATAAGCTAAATCACCTGTCGCAAACCAGTCGTCATGTGGTTGTCGATGTAAATAAGCTGGACTTATATTATCACCTTGTAAATAAAGTTGTCCTATCCCATCAATACCAATATTTTGTAATTTAGCTTGTCCAATTAAAGGTCGACCTACAGTTAAAGGATGAGTGATCTCAGTTAATTTAGTTGTCATAAATTGAGAGCAACTTTCAGTTAAACCATATGTTAAATAAATTGGCCATTTATATGCAATTGCCTGTGATAAATCAGTTGAATTTGCAGCTTGTCCACCTACTAATAAACATTTAATCGTTGTTTTTAATGGTAATTGTGTCGCCAAACATTGATGTAACATTAATGGTACTAAAGAGATATAATGACATGGTGTTGTCATCATATCTATCGCATCAAAATGATTAGCTAAATACATCGTCATACCAGTAACAAGCATACGACAAATGATAGATAAACCTGATACATGATACAATGGCATAGCATTATACCATACTTCACCTATTTGAAGATTTAACAATTTATTAGTTGCTTCCACGCTCGCAGCATGATTACCATAAGTTTGTAGCACTGCTTTCGGCTGTCCAGAAGTGCCTGAAGTAAACATAATTGTAAACACTTGATTAAGATCAATTGATGTATATAAAGGCAACCAATCATCACTCATTAAACGCTTCATATCTAATTGCTCAAACATTTGATCTATTTCAAGTGGCTGATCAGTAATCACTTGTGTCACTTCGCTTAAAGATAATTGTTGAGATAGTTCATGAGATGACAAACGACAATTTAAACAAACGACCTCGACATGTAAAAAACTAGCCGCACAAAGTGTGATCACTGTATCTAAATGATTACCACCATATAAACCAATACGCGATTTTTTCTTAATACCTGCATGATACATTCCCCATGCACGACGTCTCGCTAATAAATAAATATCTAAAAAAGTATAACTTTGTTGTGCTGTTATGATTGCTATACTATCTTTATTTGTTCTTAATTGGTGATGTAACCAATTAATTTGCAAATTTTTCTTAGTTTTCATAATCCACTGTCACTTCGATTTCACTCAATTTAATTTCCTGAGAATGATCACTAAATGTTAATTTACCTTGAATATTTAAACGTAATGTCAAACGATCTTGTAATAAACGCACTAAAACAACTTTAATATGACGCTCCCCATTGTCTAATTCTGTACGCTCTAATTTACCATCTTGAAAGAAATTAACTTCTAATAATTTTTCATGAATATGCTCTGGCGTAGCTTTCGGATTAAAAAAATAATCTTTAGCTAATACTTCAGCACGTTGTATAATTGCCTGTCCCATTGACTGTAGAACAGCCACTTCTTTTTCTTCAGCATCATTAGGTAATTCAAGATTTTCTCCACTTAAATGTGCTTCTTTACCAAAATGATATTCTAAATACGCCACAAATTGTTGATGCAATTCTTTTCTCATTTGTTGTACTTCAAACATATTTTCTACTTCAAATAAAGCTAATGTCGTTACTGGAAATTTTTCATTAATCATGATATGACCCCCTAATTTATATTAATTTTAATATACCATAAGTTATATCGTTAGTCATTCCTAAAAAATATAAGTTCCCTTAGTTTAATCAACTTGTTTAGTCTTAAAACTTAAGGGAACTATAATAATTATTTCTTCACTTACGGGAATCTTGGGTATTTATCAAAGTCTGGTTTACGTTTTTCTTTAAAGGCATCGCGACCTTCTTTAGCTTCTTCTGTTGTGTAGTAAAGCAATGTTGCATCACCTGCAAATTGTTGTAAACCTGCTAAACCATCTGTATCAGCATTCATTGCAGCTTTCAAGAAGCGTAGAGCTGTAGCTGAATGTTGCATCATTTCTTCACACCAAGCGACTGTTTCATCTTCTAATTGTGCTAATGGTACAACTGTATTAACCATGCCCATATCTAAAGCTTCTTGCGCTGTATATTGTCGACATAAATACCAAATTTCACGAGCTTTTTTATGACCTACAATACGTGCTAAATAACCTGAACCATAACCTGCATCAAATGAACCTACTTTTGGTCCTGTTTGTCCAAATTTTGCATTATCAGCAGCAATGGTTAAGTCACAGACTAATTGTAAAACATTACCACCACCAATTGACCAACCTGCTACCATGGCAATTACTGGTTTAGGAATGATACGAATTAAACGTTGTAAATCTAATACATTTAGTCTTGGAATATCATTACCGCTAACATAGCCACCATGACCACGCACTTTTTGATCACCACCTGAACAAAATGCTTGATCACCTTGTCCTGTTAAAATAACACAACGAATTGACATATCATCACGTGCACGTGTGAAAGCATCAATCATTTCTTTTACTGTGTGTGGTGTAAATGCATTATGTACTTGTGGACGATTAATTGTTATTTTTGCAATGCCATTATAAAACTCATATTTTATTTCTTCATAATCATGTAATTTAATCCATTCTCTCATTAGTTAATCTCTCTTTCATTAATTGTTGAATAATATATTGTGGTTGTTCTAAATGTATATTATGACCCGCTTCATCTACTATCATGACTTGAAAATGTTCAGGGCATAATTGATACATTTCTTGGGCTATATTAACAAATTTATAATCTAATGCACCACAAATTAATAAACAAGGTAGTTGAAAGTGTGGTAATTTATGCCATAAACTTGGCTGTATGCCTGTTCCATAAGTCAATAAACTTTGTGCTATACCTTGTGGTGATTGAGATAAATTCATCTTTAATTGTTTTGCTTTTATTGTTTCTGATAATTTTTGCTGACTGTCAAATAATGGCTGTTGTCGCCATGTATGAACAAATTGATGATAGTTTGTTAATATACTTTTTGTTAACAAATGATCTTGTTGTTGCCTTTGTTGTCGTAAAGCCATTTGTTGAATACCTGGACTGGCACTTTCTAAAATAAGTTGCTGACAAAATTGTGGATAAAGACAAGCAAATTGTAAAGCCACACGTCCTCCCATAGAATAACCATAAATGATAGCCTGAGTTATTTTTTCATGTTGTAAAACGGCTACTATATGATCAGCAATGTTAGATATAGTGTGAACAGTCACTGCTTTAGAGTGCCCATGTCCTGGTAAATCAATGATTATACATTGATAAGCTTGTTTTAAATCATTCACAATAGTTTCAAAATCACGACTATCTGCTAAAAAACCATGTAATAAAACTAAAGGTTGCCCTTGCCCTATGATTTGATATGCTAGCATCACTTATAACGCCTTAATGTCACTAATTAATTTTTGTACAGCTTCAATATTAAGTTGACGGTCAGTCATCACTTCAATTAAACGACAACCTTGTGCTTGCCAATCCAAATTTAAAAATTCATTTAATGCTGTCACTTTATAATAATCTAATTGATATAATTTCGCAGCATGTTCAAAATTCAAGTCTAATGGCGTAGCAAATAATTTTTCAAAATATAATGTTTCTTGTGCTTGAGGCAAGTATGAAAAAATACCTCCACCATTATTATTAAATACAATGATGTCAATATCAATTTCATATAATTTGGTCATAATTAAACCATTTAAATCATGATAAAGCGATAAATCTCCAATTAGCAAGGTTACTTTTTTACCTTGAGCAGCAATACCCAATGCTGTTGACACAATACCATCAATACCATTTGCACCACGATTAGCTATCAGATGGGGGGCATGATGCGTTGCAAACATATCAGCATAACGAATCGGCATACTGTTACCTAAGAATACAATGGCCTCACGTGAAACTAATTCATTAATTAAATAAGCGACATAGCTAGATTCTACATTTTCTGATAACAACTTATCTTGTACATTTTGAACTTGCCAAGATAATGCTAACCATTTTTGTTGCCAAGCGTTACTTTGTTTTAAAGGTGTAGCTAAATAAGGCGTTAATATTTTAGCAATATCACCGACTAATGTTAATGTCGTTGCACACGGATAGCTTTTAACTGGATAATAGTGTTGAATTAACATTTGTGGTATTTGTTGCCAAGCAAGTAAAGTTTGATTGAGTCTTTTAGATAAATTAGGCTCACCAATACGTAAAATAAATTGTGGTTGCAACTCTGTTACCCACTGATCATTCGTTAACATTAAATCATAATTGACAATGATCGATTCATGTTGATAACGACGTAAAGGACTTGTTATATCCGCTAACACAATTAAATGATAACGATCTAATAATTGTAAAATAACTTGTTGTGCTTCTTCTGACAAATCCCCCGCAGTAACAATTAAACCATTACCATAAAACAAATAGTGATGTAATAATTGTTGTTCATCATAGACGACTTGAGATTGTTGTAAATTAACTTTAGGTAAAGCTTGTGTCGTCAATTGTTTAAAAAGTTCTAAATCAATGACTAATGGCTCTCGAAATGGAAAATTCAAATGTATAGGCCCACTATTGGTACTCATCACAATGTGATTTAAATTTTGCCATAACATGGCTGTTGCATTAACGGATGCCATTTCAGAAAGTGGCATTTCTCTAAAATATCTAACTTTATCACCATATAAATTTAACTGCTGTATAGTTTGTGGCGCACCAATTTGTCGTAATTCATGAGGTCTATCTGCAGTTAAAACAATTAATGGATAGTGCATTAAATCCGCTTCTATAATTGCTGGAAAATAATTAGCTGTCGCCGTTCCAGAAGTACATAATAACATGACGGGGCGTTGACTTGCTTTAATACGACCTAAAGCAAAAAAAGCTGCACTTCTCTCATCTGGATGTATCCAAGTTTTTATTTTTGGATGTGCTTCAAAAGCTAAAGCCAATGGTGTTGAACGTGAACCTGGGCTAATCACTACTTCACTAACATCGTACGCTAACGCATATTGAATAAAATAATATAAATCATAAGTTAAACTTTTTGTCATGTTTATCTCTCCAATACTTTCATTATCGGTTTAAATTTTGTTGTTGTTTCATTTAACTCATCTTCTGCTACCGAATCAGCTACAATTCCACAGCCAGCATATAATGTGGCTAAATGCGATTGCACCACACCTGAACGAATGGCCACAATAAAACAGCCATTGCCTTCTAAATCTAACCAACCGACAGGTGCACCGTAATATCCTCTAGCACCAAGCTCATGTGTTTTAATAAATTGTAAAGCTTGCTCACGAGGATAGCCGCCTAATGCTGGTGTTGGATGCAAACGAAAGACAGCTGAAATAATTGTATGTGATGATGCTAATTGACCAGCAATAGGTGTACATAGATGATGAATAAATTTATTTGTTAAAATTTCTGGTTGCTCGCCTACTGATAATGATTGGCAAATAGGTTCTAAAGCTTGTTTTATCGCATCTACGACTAATTGATGTTCCCCTAGATTTTTATCATCTTGAAGCAACCAATTTTGTTGTTGTTGATCTTGTTGTTGATCCTGACCACGTGGCGCTGACCCAGCTAATGCCACCGTATATAATCGTTGATCTTGTACTTTTACTAATAATTCCGGTGTGGCCGTAATAAACAAGCTCGATTTTCGTTCTATCATCATAATATAATTATTAGTTTGTTGTTGTTGCAGTTGATTTAACCAGTATGCCATAGAAGGTTGTTGTTGATGAAACACCACTTGTTTACGTCTAGCTAATACAACTTTAGTTAGCTGTCCTTGACGAATCTCATCAATAGCTTTATCGACCACTTGACACCATTCTTTAGGATAAATATCTTTATCAACAAAATCAAATACTTGTTCTTGAATTTCAAATTTATCATCGATATGATTTAGAAATTCTAAACGTTGTTGCCATATTGCTTTTGTCAGACTATATTTATCTGTATCAATTGTTACTGTAATCACTGTTTTTTTATTAATTATTTCAATTAATAATGACGGCAAACTCATCATTAATTTTGAAAAATCTTGCCATTCTTGACCTTGTTCACCATCATCGAAAGTCATGGCATTAAACAATTTGATAGGCGTTTTAGGTGTTTTATCTAATTGAATTTGATAATGATGATGTTTAATATAACGCCACTCTTCTTCTAACAATTTTAATGTTCTGTTTTCTGAATTTAAATTATATTCACAACCTACTGCCAAAGCTTGATAATTATTTTCTTTGTCATTAATGACAATACGTTGTCCTGATTGGATTTCAAAGTAATCAACTAATTGCACAAGATTCAATATTTTATCTAAACTAAATTGAAATGATATAAATTGCTCATGTTGTTGATAGACTGAAATATCCCAATTCAAAATATCTTTAATTGTTTTCATATTATGCCTTTCTACAAATCATCTATACTCTTAACAACTAATTGTACCACGTTTTATCTTAAGAAAATAGTCTCAAGTATTGCTCTTGATGATAATTTAACGTATACTTTGAGAATAATCAACTAAATTGAAAGAGGTGTTTTATGTCCCATTATCTTAATAGCGAACAAGGGTTTAAACGTTGGTGGCAATTACTACGTCCACATACATTAACTGCTTCATTTATACCCGTTACATTCGGTACATTATTAGCTAATTTAATCACATCTATTAATATTTCATTGTATTTAGCTATGTTGATTGCAGCCATTTTAATTCAAGCCGCAACAAATATGTTCAATGAATATTATGACTATATCCGTGGATTAGATAATGAACAATCTGTCGGTATTGGTGGTGCAATTGTACGTAATAATATTACGCCTAAACAAGTATTTATTTTAGCTATTATCTTTTATAGTATTGCCTTATTATTAGGTTTATACATTGCTAGTCAAACAACTTGGTATTTATTAGCCTTAGGCTTAATTTGTATGCTTGTTGGTTATTTATACACAGGTGGCCCTTACCCTATTTCTAGCACACCTTTCGGTGAATTATTTGCTGGATTATTTATGGGTATCATTATTATTAGTATTTCATTTTATATTCAGACGCATTTTCTATCTTTAACAGTTATTTATTACGCCTTACCGTCAAGTTTACTTATTGCTAATATTTTAATGGCTAATAATATTCGAGATTTAGAAAATGACAAACGAAATCATAGACGTACATTAGCTATTTTAATTGGAAAAAATAAAGCCATTTATTATTTAATTATTAGCTATATTTTAAGCTATGCTATTACGTTAATATTAAGTTTACAAGCAGGTGGTTCATTATTCTATAATTTAACATTATTAAGTTTGCCACTTGCCATTAAATCTATAAAATTATTCCGCATGGGTAAAACTAATATTGAAATGATGCCTGCGATGGGTGCAGTTGCAAAATTCAACACATTATTTGGTATTTTATTTTGTATTGCATTATTGATACAAACAATATTATTAAAAGTGTGAGTCTACTCGACTCACGCTTTTAATTGTTGTACAATAGCTAATAATTGACGACGTGTTTTTACAATATAATGTGGTTGATACTGCTCATCTGACATCGGTAAATCATATTGATTTAACCAAATAGAACGCCAACCGGCTGATAGAGCACCAACAACGTCATTATGAAAAGCATCACCAATATAATACGTTTGATCAACTTGCAACCCTAATTTATCTTCAAGTAACTTGAAAATTTCTGGATGTGGTTTAATAATCCCTACATCACCCGAGACAATAATTGCTTCTCTATCTATCCAATTTAACAAACCTAAATTATCAACTTTTTGCCACTGTTGTTTACTAGCACCATTAGTAATAATACCTAATTGAATGTTTTGCTGCTGACAATATGTTAACAACTCTATGATATCTTTATCTAATTGTAAATGTTGTTGTTGATATTGATATGCACTTTGCATCTCAAGTGCTTGTTGCGGTGTAATATGTATATTAATTTCCGAAAAAGCTTTCGTTAAACGATAAATATACATTTCTTCTCTTGTTAATTCACCATTCTGTAACTGAACAAATGAAATATCACTATATTTACGACTAGCTCTAAATAAAATAGGTAACTGGTCTTTATCTACCTGAATATGCTGACTAATGGCTTGTTCAAATACTGCTTGTTGACGATAAATTGTATCATCTATATCTAAAATAATTGCTAACATTGTTTCTCCTTACCTTGTCTCATATAATAGCAAACGATTATTGTTGCTATCATTAAACATAGTGTCGTTGATAAACTACCTTCAATACCAAAACTACCACCTGAAATGAATTGCTGTTTAGTAATGATCGTTGTTTTGAAAACTGAATGTACTATTTGGTTGCCACTCACCTCAATTCCGAATATAGGTCCTTGTACAAAATTCCACATACTATGTAAACCACCAAGCAACCACATATTATCTGTGTAGTAATATAGTAATGAAGCAAAAAATCCAAATAACAATAAATTAACCATAGGTAAGGTATTTATGCCATTATTAAAACTATGTAATAAGGCAAATAATACTGTATTAAATATAATACCCGACCACATACCAAATTTGGCACTAATATTACTTTGAATAAACCCACGACAAATTACTTCTTCAGACATACCTTGAATCATAAAACCTAGTAAATAGCCGAATATAATAACATAATTAATTGAAGGTGCAATAGTTATTTTAAAACCACCGCTCAAAGTAACAACTAATACTGACACAGTTAATAATACCGCACCAAAGACAGTACCTTTAACATAATTTTTAAACCATTGATGACGATGAAAACCTAATGTTGCAATGGGACGTTTATAAATAATAGCATTACAAAATATTAAAAATAATATCGAACTTAGACAACTAAATAACATAATTAAATCTGATGATACAATATTGCCACCTTTCAGCATTAATGTTATATGTTCTAGTTTTTCATGCGTTAGTTTTATATGTAATATAAAACCTATAATCATTGCTAAAGGTTCAATAATTATTAATGTTACTATGGCAAGTATAATTGATAACCACCATAATCGTGTATCACTTTTTTTATTAAATCTATACTATTCATTTTACTCCTCTCTCAAAATAAAACTTCTCCAACGATTTAATCACGTTAGAGAAGTTTGATCATTTATTTTCTTGATTCTAAATGCCAAATGTCATTATTATATTGTTCAATTGTACGATCTGCTGAAAAGAAACCAGCTTTAGCAATATTGACAATAACTTTTTCTAACCATTTTTCTTGGTCTTGATAATCATTCAACATCTGCTCTTTTACATTAATATAATCTTCTAAGTCAATTAATGTCATAAACCAATCTTTATTAATTAGTTCGTGGTGTAAACGATATAAACTTTCTTCACAACCGACGGCTTTAACTGTGTCACTAATAATAAAATCAACTAATGGTCGAATTAAATCTTGTTCGTAATATTGACGTGCATGATAAGAACCATTATGATAATGGGCAATAATTGCATCACTTTCTTGACCAAAAATATAAATGTTATCATCACC
Source organism: Staphylococcus sp. B1(2026) (assembly GCF_058895785.1). Lineage (NCBI taxonomy): Bacteria > Bacillati > Bacillota > Bacilli > Caryophanales > Staphylococcaceae > Staphylococcus > Staphylococcus sp. B1(2026). The sequence goes on along the minus strand of NZ_JBZXTS010000020.1, from coordinate 10,674 downwards.
GACTAAATCGTGAATTTCTACATTTGCGCCATCATCTGTACCTAAAGTTAATGCACCATTTAACATGAATTTCATATTACCTGTACCACTTGCTTCTTTAGAAGCTAATGAAATTTGTTCAGAGATATCACAAGCTGGTATTAAGAAACTAGCTGCTGTTACATTATAATTTTCAAACATCACGACTTGTAAATGCGGACTTACTTCTGGGTCATTAGCAATTACTTCTGATAAGCATAAAATTAAATGAATAATATCTTGTGCAATTGTATAAGCTGGTGCAGCTTTACCACCAAAAAATACTGTAATTGGTGTAGCTGGAATATTACCCGATTTAATATCGAAATATTTATAAATGACATATAAAGCATTCATTTGTTGACGTTTATATTCATGCAATCTTTTAATTTGAATATCAAAAATAGAATGTTCATTGATATCAATATTTTGCTTTCTCTTAATATATTGTTTTAATTTGCGTTTATTATGTAATTTTATTTCAGCTAATTTTTCTTTAATTTGTTGATCATCTTTAAAATTTAATAATTTTTCTAATTCAAGGGCATCGTAATGATAATCCGTACCAATTAGTTCATTTAATGCCTGTGCTAATGATGGATTAGCGTGTAATAACCAACGACGGAAAGTAATACCATTCGTTTTATTATTAAATTTATTCGGATAAATATCATAAAAAGCTTTTAACTCAGAATTTTTTAAAATATCTGTATGTAAGGCTGCTACACCATTGACACTGTAACCATAATGAATATCCATATGTGCCATATGTACACGACCATGTTCATCAATAATATGTACTGATGCATCTGGATATTGTGCTTTAACACGACGATCTAATTCTTCAATAATTGGCACTAAATGTGGCACAACTTCTTGTAAAAATGATAGTGGCCATTTTTCTAAAGCTTCGGCTAAAATTGTATGATTAGTATAAGCTGTCATTGAACGGACAATTTCGACTGCTTTATCAAACTCAATATCACGTAAAGTTAATAAACGAATCATTTCTGGAATAACTAAAGAAGGATGCGTATCATTAATTTGAATAACTGCATAATCTGCTAAATCATATAAATTACTGCCTTTAGCTAAAGCTTCATCAATAATCAATTGAGCTGCATTACTGACCATAAAATATTGTTGGAAAATACGTAATAATTCACCTTGACGATCGCTATCATCTGGATATAAAAATAATGTTAAATTACGAATAATATCTGTTTTATCAAATTGAATACCATCATAAATAATATTATCATCCACTGAATCCAAATCAAATAAACGCAAACGATTTTTTGTTTCACGTTTGTATCCAGGTACATCAATATCATATAAACTTGATGTTAATGTGAAATTAGCAAAAGGTACTTGATAACGAATAGCTGAACGAACTAACCAGTTTTGATCAGTCAACCAATAGTTAGGCACAGTATATTGAGAATTGTGACGCAATACTTGTTGAAATAAACCGAAATGATAATTTAACCCTACACCATCACCATTCAATCCTAATGTTGCAATCGAATCTAAGAAACAGGCAGCTAATCTACCTAAACCACCATTACCTAAAGAAGGTTCTAATTCTACATTTTCAATAATTAATAAATCTTTACCTGCTGCTTCTAATTGTGTTTTCACTTCATCATAAATACCTAAATTAATTAAATTATTAGATAATAATTTACCAATTAAAAATTCTGCAGAAATATAATAAACTTTTTTCTTTTGATCATTCATTGGTAAAATCGCTGTTTTTTGCTTAGTATAATTTAATAATGCGACATATAATTCTTCATTTGTACAATCTTGAATACGTTTAGCATAATACTGTTGTACATGATTTTGTAAATTTAACATATATTTTCTCCTGTAGTTCAAATATTGTGATAACGACATCATTACTTGGTGATACTTATTAATATTTATAATATATTTTATCTATTTTTTCAACAATTTACTTAAATAAAATGAAAACACTTATTGTTCATTTTTTAGTAAAATATTAGCTTCTGTATCTACATCAAAGAAATGTGCACGATTCATATCAAAAGCTAAAGTAATGTCTTGACCCATTTTAATAGATTGACGACTAGGTATAATTGCTTTCATCTGTTCACCATGAATTTCTGTATGAATAATATATTCAGCACCTAATAATTCAGCCACATTAATTTTCGTTGTAATTTGTGCCTGCGCATAAGTTTGTAATACTAAAGGATCATTAGAAATATTTTCCGGTCTAATACCTAAAATCACTTCTTTATCTTGATAGCCTTTTTCTTGCAACTGTCGTGCTTGCGGTTGTGGAATTTCTATACGTTTATCGTCAACCATCACAAAATAATGTTGATCAATATATCCTCTAATAAAATTCATTGTCGGTGCACCAATAAAACCAGCTACAAATAAGTTTTCCGGATGGTCATAAATTGATTTAGGATGACCAATTTGTTGCACAACACCTTCTTTCATCACTACAATACGATCAGCCATTGTCATAGCTTCTGTTTGATCATGTGTGACGTAAATTGTCGTTGCACCTAAATTATTATGAATACGAATAATTTCAGCACGCATATTACCACGTAATTTAGCATCTAAGTTAGATAAAGGTTCATCCATTAAAAACACTTGTGGTGAACGAACAATCGCACGACCTAAAGCCACCCTTTGTCTTTGCCCACCTGATAATGCTTTAGGTTTACGATCTAACAAATTATCCAAACCTAAAATTTTAGCTGCTTCTCTCACTTTTTTATCAATTTCTTCTTTAGCTACATGTCTTAATTTTAATGCAAAAGCCATATTATCATAAACTGTCATGTGTGGATATAACGCATAAGACTGAAACACCATGGCAATATCTCTATCTTTTGGCTCAACATCATTAACTAAACGTTGACCAATATAAAACTCACCTTCTGAAATATCTTCTAATCCTGCAATCATACGTAAAGTTGTCGATTTACCACAACCAGATGGACCAACTAATGCGACAAATTCTTTATCTTTAACTTCTAAATTAAAATCTTTAACTGCTTCAAAACCATTGTCATAACGTTTATATATTTTTTTTAATGATAATGTTGCCATAATTGTTCTCCTTATTTTAAGTCAATATTCTCTCGACGATATGTTGTTGTTAATGTTAACAGCTCACTGACAACATCTTCTGTTAATGCGTCTTTAGCCATACGCCAAGTCCAATTACCACCTAAAGTTGACGGTAAATTCATACGTGTATTTCCTTGTAAATTTAAAATATCTTGCATTGTCGCAATAGCTAAAAAACTTACTGACGAAAAGATAGTTCTTAACATCGCATGACAAATAGTTTCTTGTGGCATACGATTTGTATAACGATTACAATATTGACGCACTTCATCATTAATTGCCTCTTCATACCAACCATTAATCGTTTCATTATCATGTGTGCCCGTGTAAGCTACCGTATTATTGGTATAATTATGTGGTAGTTCAACACTGTCATGATGAGGATCAAAACCGAATTGTAATACTTTCATACCAGGAAAACCTGTACTTTCTCTCATCGCAATAACTTCAGGTGTCATAAATCCTAAATCTTCTGCAATAATATTTAAATCGCCTAATTGTGATTTAATGGCATCAAATAATGCACGATCAGGGCCTTTGACCCATTGACCATTTACTGCATTGACACTGCCATAAGGTACTTGCCAAAATGATTCAAAACCTCGAAAATGATCGATTCTGACCATATCATATATTTTAAAACTTTCTTTCATACGTGTAATCCACCAAGCATACCCATCATCAGCCATCGCTTGCCAATCATAAATCGGATTACCCCATAACTGACCTTCTTCACTAAAATCATCAGGTGGCACACCAGCAACCCAAGCTGGTCTTCTTTGTTCATCAGTTTTAAAATACTGTGGTGTTGCCCACATTTCAGCACTATCACTAGCTACATAAATTGGCATATCACCAATAATTTCAATATGATGTGCATTAGTATATGCTTTCAATGACAACCACTGTTTAAAAAATAAATATTGCGTAATATAATGATACTCAATTTGTGGGGCTAATAATTCACTATAGTGTTCTAATGCTTCAGGCTGACGATATTTTATCGCTTCATCAGGCCACTCTAACCAAGATACTAAATTAAAATGTTCTTTAATCGCCATATATTGACAAAAATCTGTTAACCAGTGACGATTATCATTAATAAATTGCATGTAGTCACTTTGATCAGCTTGTTGTTTAAAATGATGCACAGCTTTTTCTAATAATGGTCTGCGCACTTCAAAAATACGTGCATAATCTACCTCTAATGGATTGTCTCCAAAATTAACTTCTTTAACATCTTCTTCTGTTAATAAATTTTCTTCAATCAATTTATCTAAATCAATAAAATGTGTATTACCTGCGAAAGCTGAAAATGATTGGTAAGGTGAATCACCATAGCTTGTTGGTCCTAAAGGCAAAATTTGCCAATAACGTTGTTTTGTTGCTGACAAAAAATCAACAAAATCATAAGCAGATTGTCCGAAACTACCAATACCGTATTTATTAGGTAGTGAAGAAATATGCATTAGTACACCACTCTGACGCTGTTTCATATAATACGACCTCCAAAATCTTATTCCTCAAATGCAAACGTTTGCTTTATTTTGAGTATAACGCTTACCACATCAGAAATCAAGCATTTTTTGAATGCGATTACAAAATAAAAAAACACCTAATTATTTTTATTATTTTCTTATTGCAAACGTTTACTTATCATGTTATCATGAATATGCGCTTTAAGAAATCGTTTGCATAATAACATTTTATAATTATCTAGGAGGAATTTTTAATATGAATAACAAATGGTTTAAACGTATAGCATTAACAGGTGCTGCTGCTTTAATTTTAGGTGCTTGTGGTCAACAACGTGGACAAGAATCAACAACAATGAATGCTGATAACAGCATGGGTGATGGAAAAAGTTTAACTGTTTACATCGCACCACAATATGAAGCATTTATGAAAGAAAGTATCGCTGACTTTGAAAAAGAAAACAAAGACACAAAAATTACGTTAAAAACAGGTGATGCTTTAACAGGATTAGATAATTTATCATTAGATAATCAATCTGGTAGTGCACCTGATGTCATGATGGCACCATATGACCGTGTCGGTAGCTTAGGTGCTGAAGGTCAGTTATCAGAAGTAAAATATGACGACCAACAACTAGATGAAACAACTAAGGCATTAGTAACAAACGGTGGCAAAGTTTATGGTTCTCCTGCTGTTATTGAATCTTTAGTTTTATATTATAATAAAGATTTATTAAATGAAGCGCCAAAAACATTTAAAGATTTAGAAGCATTAGCTACTGATAGCAAATATGCTTTTAAAGGAGAAGAAGGTAAAACAACTGCCTTTTTAGCAGATTGGACTAATTTCTACTATACTTATGGTTTATTAGCTGGACATGGTAGTTATGTGTTTGGTGACAAAGGTACTAACCCACAAGATATTGGTTTAGATAATGCAGGTGCTATCGAAGGTATTAATTATGCTAAAACTTGGTACGATAAATGGCCTCAAGGTATGCAAGATACTGAAAGTACAGCCAACTTTATTAAAACACAATTTACAGAAGGTAAAACTGCCGCAATTATTGACGGTCCTTGGCAAGCTGAAAGCTTTAAAGAAGCTAAAATTAATTATGGCGTTGCAACCATCCCAACATTAAACAATGGTAAAACATACGATACATTTGCAGGTGGTAAAGCTTGGGTAATTCCAGTAGCTTCTAAAAATCCTGAACTAGCACAAAAATTTGTTGATTTCTTATCTAATGTAGATCATCAGAAAAAATTCTATGATAAAACAAATGAAATTCCTGCAGCTAAAGAGGCACGTGATTATGCTGTAAGTAAAAATGATGATTTAACAACAGCTGTTATTCAACAATTCGCAACATCTCAACCAATGCCTAATATCTCTGAAATGAGTACAGTTTGGGATCCAGCTAAAAATATGTTATTTGAAGCTGTAAGTGGCAAAAAAGAAGCAAAAGCTGCTGCAACTGATGCTGTAACTTTAATTAAAGATACGATTGCACAAAAATATAGTAAATAAGCTTTAATTGTCGCAAAACTTATTAGTATTTCATAAGGCGCAGTCGTTGATAGCTGCTAAAATAAAACTATATTTAGTAGTCACAACAACTGTGGGATAGGAAAATCAATGATGTTTTTCCTTCCCACTTTATTATTTGAAAGGAGTATTATGATGACAACACATCAGCCATATAAAGCACTACTTTTGTCGATTATTCCTGGTTTAGGACAGTTATATAATAAACAACGCATTAAAGGATTATTATTTTTATCTATCACACTATTATTCATCTCTTATTTTGTGACAATAGGTTGGCCACAATTATGGGATATGTTTATTTTAGGTTATCAAGCTGGAAGAGATAACTCATTATTCATGTTAATTAAAGGAGCTTTTCAACTTATTATCGTATTAATTTTCGTAATTTTTTACATATTAAATTTGTCAGATGCTTATAAAACGGCTCGTCGATATCAGAAAAAATTACCTGTTATAACGACTTTATCTGAAATGATTATTTCTATTAAACGTCATGGTTTCCCTTATTTATTAATCATTCCCGCCTATGTCGCAATGATTTTTGCTATTATTTTTCCAGTAATCGTCACAATTTTAATTGCATTTACCAATTATGATTTTCAACATTTACCACCACAAAGATTATTAGATTGGGTTGGCTTCGATAATTTCTTGAATATTTGGCAATTGTCTACTTTCCGTAGTGCTTTTGGTTCAGTTTTATCATGGACAGTGATTTGGGCCATTTGTGCCTCATCACTTCAAATTTCCATTGGTATTTTTACTGCCATCATTGCTAATCAACCTTTTATTAAAGGTAAACGTATTTTTGGAGTTATTTTCTTATTACCTTGGGCTGTCCCTGCCTTTATTTCTATTTTAACATTTAGTAATATGTTTAATGATAGTTTAGGTGCAATGAATACACAAGTATTGCCATTTCTATCAAAATTAATTCCTTTTTATGATTTTGGTTTAATTCCATGGAAAACTGATCCATTTTGGACAAAAACAGCACTTATTATGATTCAAGGATGGTTAGGATTTCCATATATCTATGTACTAACATTAGGGATTCTACAATCCATACCTGATGATTTATATGAAGCGGCATATATTGACGGCGCTAATGCTTGGCAAAAATTCAAAAATATTACATTACCTATGATTTTAGCCGTTGCTGCACCAACATTAATTACACAATATACGTTTAACTTTAATAATTTCTCTATCATCTATTTATTTAATGGTGGTGGTCCTGGTAGTGTTGGTGGTGGTGCTGGTTCCACAGACATTTTAATTTCTTGGATTTATAAATTAACAACACGCACTGCCCCACAATATTCAATGGCAGCTGCAGTCACACTTATTATTTCATTAATTGTAATTAGTATTTCAATGATTGCCTTTAAAAAAATGAATGCTTTTGAAATGGAGGATAAATAAATGAATAAGTCTATGAAAAATAAACGTCGCTTTAATCATTTTTTAACTTATTGCTATTTAATCATCTTAGCTGCTATCATTATCTATCCTTTATTAATTACGATTACTTCGGCATTTAAAACTGGAAATGTTACAGCTTTTGCATTAGACAGTCATTTTGAATTTGGTTTAGATAATTTTAGAAAATTATTTAACACAACACTATATGGCACATGGTATTTAAATACATTAACTATCGCCTTATTCACTATGATCATTCAAACAAGTGTTGTCGTTTTAGCTGGTTATGCTTATAGTCGCTATCATTTTTTAGGTCGTAAACAAAGTTTAGTTTTCTTTTTAATTATTCAAATGGTGCCTACCATTGCTGCATTAACTGCCTTTTTCGTTATGGCTTTAATGTTAAATGCATTGAATCAAAATTGGTTTTTAATTTTCCTATATGTCGGTGGTGGGATTCCAATGAATGCCTGGTTAATGAAAGGTTACTTTGACACAGTTCCCCTATCACTAGATGAATCAGCTTATTTAGATGGTGCTGGTCATTTCAGACGATTTTGGCAAATTGTTTTACCATTAGTACGTCCAATGATTGCTGTACAAGCATTATGGGCATTTATGGCACCTTTTGGTGATTATATTTTATCAAGTTTCTTATTAAGAGAAAAAGAAGTTTTTACCGTACCCGTAGGTTTACAAACCTTTGTTGCTGATGTTAAAAACTTACAAACAGCTTTATTTGCAGCTGGTGCTGTTCTAACTGCCCTACCTATCTGTCTATTATTCTTTTTCTTACAAAAGAATTTTGTTTCAGGTTTAACAAGTGGGGGCGACAAAGGTTAAAAACAAGAGAGGCCACTCACCTCTCTTTATTTATAGAAAGAGGAAGACAATGTCACAATTTCCATTTAATTATTTTAGTCATATTTTTACTGCAAAAAATATGTTTCAAGCACGTCACCAATTAAAATGGTGGCAAATGATATTTATAACATTATTTTTAATCGCACTATTAATGATCCCCGTAACAATTCATACAACCCACTACCAAAGCTATCCAATGACCAATTTTGTTAACGATGCGTATGATGGCTTAACTGAAGATAATATTCAACAAGCTAAACAATACATAACTATGGACAATAACCATTTATCAGGTCGAAATATGAGCTTTACAACATCGCAACATCATGTTATTTATTTTGATAAACAACAATTAACAAATATCAACCAACAAGCTAATCTATTATTTTTTGATACAGATCATTTTATGATTTACCAACAAGGCAAAATGGTCGCTAATATTGATTATCAGAACTTAACACCTAGCATATTTGATGATAAAACTGCATTAACACAATATTTAAATCAAATATGGTATCATCAAAATCAGTTAATCGTCATCGCTACACTCTTAATGATAGCAAGTGCTTTACTCACTTTTAATTTTATCTTTATTAGCATCGGTTCATCATTATTTTTATTATTCACACGCCGTGCTAAATTATTTAGTTTTAAAACGTTTAAATCATGTTATAATTTTGTTTTAAATTGTTTAGCCCTTCCTACCTTTATCTCAAGTTTGATTGGCTTAATTCACTATGATATGATTACTATCATTACTATACAAAATATTTTATTCGTATTAATTTTAATTACCGTATTTTATAAAACACATTTTAGAGATTAGTACGATCAAAGGAGTGATAAAATGCGTATAACAATTAAAGATGTGGCAAAATTAGCTGGTGTCTCACCTTCAACTGTCACACGCGTCGTTCAAAATAAACCTACTATTAGTGAAGAAACAAAACAACGTGTGCGTTTAGCAATGAAAGAATTAGATTATCATCCTAACTTAAATGCACGTAGTTTAGTGAGTAAACGCACCCAAGTTATCGGTTTAGTATTACCTCAAGATTCTGATGCATTTTATCAAAATCCATTTTTTCCCGCTGTATTAAGAGGTATCTCACAAATTGCCGCTGACTATAATTATGCTATTCAAATTAGTACAGGACAAAATGAAACACAGCGTTTAAATGCTATTTCAGATATGGTTTTCGGTAAACGTGTAGATGGACTGATTTTTTTATATGCTACAGAACAAGATCCCCTAGTTGATCTAGTGATTGAACATAAGTTTCCTTTTTTAATTTTAGGTAAATCATTATCACCTTATGTATCTTTCGTTGATAATGACAATGTACAAGCTGGATTTGATGCCACAGCATATTTTATTCAACAAGGTTTTAATCATATCGCTTTTTTAGGTGGTACTGAACATTTATACGTTACACAAGATCGTTTTACTGGCTATCAAAAAGCGCTTAATCAACACCAAATAGCTATTAACGAGCAGCTCATCTCTTTCGTTGATAATTTTTCAATCTCTCAAGGTTATGATATTATGCACAATTGGCAAAATACACAACATATTGAAGCCATTGTTACAACAGACATGTTACTTGCTGAAGGTATTCAACAATATATGGTCGAACATCACATGCAACTCCCTATCGTTTCATTTAATGCTATGACACCACGCATACCCTTATCAGCTTATATTGATATTCATGCACTCGAATTAGGTCGCATGTCATTTAAAACACTACTACAGATTATTGAAGATCATCTTAAAGATAAACATGTGTGTTACAGACAATTAATTACGCATGAAATTATTACACAATAAAATAAAAAAACAGAGTTGGGAAATACATTGTTTTCCTAACCCTGTTTTTGTATTAACAACAATCAACAATATAAATTAATTACTTTCTATAATAAACGATGGTCATCTTGTCATTAATTTTGTCATACTGCCCTGTTTTTCGATAGCCTAGTTTTTCATACAAATAACAATTTGAAGTTTCTTGTAAAATCGTATCTAATTGCCAATGTTCTTTGCCATGAATCAATTCTACTTGTTGTATTGCTTGTTGTGCATAACCTAAATTTCTATACGTTTTCAAAATAAATAATGGTGCAATTCTTTTAACACTAGCATCTTGATGATCAATAACTCGAATAGCACCTACCACATCATTATTGTTTTTTATTGATGAATTGCAAATAATATTGCGA
>NZ_JBZXTS010000019.1:0-28321 GCF_058895785.1 Staphylococcus sp. B1(2026) | reverse complement strand
AAATAGGCTACATCGCAATTAATTCAAATAAAAATATGCTTGACATATAGCTAAAAGTACTATATAGTAAAGAATGTATTTAATACTTTAAATGCGATGAGCCGAAGAGGAATAGCGTACCGCACGTACAGGAAGCAAAGAAGTGAATGAGACCTTTGCCGTGAGAGCTATTTGTTAGTAGTCGGTGAGTAATGGTGGTGAAACCTAAGTAGGTAAGTAGTCATCATCGTCAAAGAAACGTTACTTCTTAATGAGTGCTAAATAGTTAAGCTATTTAGAATTAAGGTGGTACCGCGAAAAAATAATTATTATCAATCCAAGTCCAATGTTTCGTCCTTATTATAGGATAATACATTGGGCTTTTTTAATTTATCAAAAAAGGAGAAATATTATGACTGAAATTAAAATGCCGACAAAATATCAGCCCCAGCAAGTAGAAGCTAATCGTTACCAATGGTGGTTAGACAAAGAAGTTTTTAAAGCGAATCGTGATAGTAAGAAAACACCGTATACGATTGTTATTCCACCACCAAATGTAACTGGTAAATTACATTTAGGACATGCTTGGGATACAACACTACAAGATATTATTACGCGTATGAAACGTATGCAAGGTTTTGATACTTTATATTTACCAGGTATGGACCATGCAGGTATTGCAACACAAGCAAAAGTAGAAGCTAAATTACGAGAAGAAGGTATTTCTCGCTATGATTTAGGGCGTGATAAATTTTTAGAAAAAACTTGGGAATGGAAAGAGGAATATGCTGATTTTATTCGTTCTCAATGGGCTAAATTAGGTTTAGGTTTAGATTATTCACGTGAACGTTTTACTTTGGATGAAGGTTTATCAGATGCTGTTAAAAAAGTATTTGTAGATTTATATAATAAAGGTATTATTTATCGTGGAGAAAAAATTATTAACTGGGACCCATCACAACGTACAGCTTTATCAAATATAGAAGTTATTTATAAAGATGTCGAAGGTGCTTTTTATCATTTGAAATATCCATTATCAGATGGATCTGGTTATTTAGATATTGCTACAACACGTCCAGAAACAATGTTTGGAGATACAGCTGTTGCAGTGCATCCAGATGATGAACGTTATCAACAATATATTGGAAAAACAGTAATGTTGCCTATAGTTAACCGAGAAATTCCTATTGTTGCAGATACTTATGTAGAAATGGATTTTGGAAGTGGTGTGGTTAAAATTACACCAGCACATGATCCAAACGATTTTGAAGTAGGAAATCGTCATGATTTACCACGTATTGTATGTATGCATGAAGATGGCACGATGAATGAACAAGCAGATAAATATAATGGTATGGATAGATTTGCTTGTCGTAAACAATTAATAAAAGATTTACAAGAAGCTGGTATTTGTTTTGAGATTGAAAAACATGTCCATTCTGTAGGTCATTCTGAACGTTCAGGTGCAGTCGTAGAGCCTTACTTATCAAAACAATGGTTTGTTGATATGTCTTCTTTATCTAAGAAAACATTAGATAATCAACAAACAGAAGGTAAAGTTCATTTTTATCCAGAACGTTTTGAAAATACTTTTAACGGTTGGATGACAAATGTTCATGATTGGGTAATTTCACGTCAATTATGGTGGGGACATCAAATCCCAGCATGGTATCATAATGAAACTGGGGAAGTATATGTTGGAGAAGTAGCACCAGAAGATAGTCATAATTGGACGCAAGATGAAGATGTGTTAGATACTTGGTTTTCAAGTGCTTTATGGCCATTCTCGACATTAAATTGGCCAAATGAAGACGATGAAGATTTTAAACATTATTTCCCAACGAATACTTTAGTTACAGGTTATGATATTATTTTCTTCTGGGTAGCACGTATGGTTTTCCAAGGGTTAGAATTTACGAATGAACGTCCATTTAAAGATGTATTATTACATGGTTTAGTACGTGATGAACAAGGTCGTAAAATGAGTAAATCACTAGGAAATGGTGTAGATCCTATGGATGTAATTGAAGAATACGGTGCCGATGCATTACGTTACTTTTTAGCAACAGGTTCAACACCAGGTCAAGATTTACGTTATATGCCCGAAAAAGTATCAGCAACATGGAATTTTATTAATAAAATTTGGAATGCTTCTCGTTTTGCATTAATGAATATGGATGGTTTAACTTACGAGCAAATTGATTTATCTGGTAAAAAATCAATTGCTGATAGTTGGATTTTAACACGTTTAAATGAAACAATTACTGATGTGACACGTTTATCAGAAAAATATGAGTTTGGTGAAGTAGGACGTATTTTATATAATTTCATTTGGGACGATGTATGTGATTGGTATATTGAAATGTCTAAATTACCATTACAAGGTGATGATGAAGAAGCTAAAGCAACGACGCGTTCTGTATTAGCTTATGTATTTGATAATGTGATGCGTTTATTACATCCATTCATGCCATTTGTTACAGAAGAAATTTGGCAAAACTTACCACATCAAGGTGATACAATTGTTACAGCAGCTTGGCCAATGGTTAAAGAAGAATATAATGATCAACAAGCATGTGAAGCGATGAATTTATTAATGGCAACAATTAGAAGTGTACGTAATATTCGAAGTGAAGTGAATACACCTATGAGTAAAGCTATTCCAATGTTAATTAAAACAGCTAATACAGCGACAACAACATTATTATTAAATAATAAAATTTGCATCGATAAGTTTTGTAATACTTCGTCATTAGTTGTAGGTGAAGAGATTAACATACCTGAACAAGTGATGTCTGCAATTATTACTAATGCAGAAATTTATTTACCATTGGAAGGTTTAATTGATACAGATAAAGAAATTGCAAGATTAGAACAAGAATTATCAAAATTACAACAAGAATTAGATCGTGTTGCTAAAAAATTAGCGAATGAAAAATTTGTTGCTTCAGCGCCAGAAGCAGTTGTAGCTAAAGAACGTGAGAAACAAATTGATTATCAAACAAAATATGATGCAGTTAAAGAACGTCTTGAGCAAATGAAAGCAAATAAATAAAATAAATCAGAGATTGGTTGTTTGCCAGTCTCTGACTTTGCATAGGAGGTTAGTGATGCAGAGATGTTCATGGGTAAATGATGATCCACTTTATCAACAATATCATGATAATGAATGGGGAGTTGTACAGAAAAATAGTTTGAAAATCTTTGAACAACTATGTTTAGAAGCAATGCAATCAGGATTGTCATGGTATATTGTTTTGAAAAAAAGAGAAAATTATCGTCAATTATTTTATCAATTCAATCCACAAAAAATTGTTGAGTTAACAGAAGATGATATTGATAATTTAATGTTAAATGAAGGGATTATTCGTCATCGTGCAAAAATAACAGCAATTATTGCAAATGCCCGAGCATATATTAATTATGAGCAACAACATGGTAAAGATAGTTTTAGCGATTTTATTTGGCAATTTACTAATCATCAACAAATTCAACAATATGAGATGATTACAGCAAATGATATGAGTCGCCAATTAGCTAAATCTTTGAAACAGTTAGGGTTTAAGTTTGTAGGACCTACTACAGTTTATGCTTTTATGCAAGCAATTGGTATGTACAATAGCCATGAATTGCAATGTGAGAGGAGGTAATATTTGTGTCGATTTTAATTACTTTAATGCTATTTGTTTTATTAGTTATAGCTGGAACAATTTTAAATAATTTATTTCCTAAAATACCTGCTGCATTATTTCAAATTATTTTAGGTGCAGCTATTACTTTTTTACCCCTACATTTAACTTTTGAATTTGAGTCTGAAATGTTTATGATGTTAGTCATTGCACCATTATTATTTTCAGATGGTTATAATGCTTCAAGGCAACATTTATGGATGTATAAACGACCTATTTTATTGATGGCAGTAGGTTTAGTCTTAGTAACTGTTTTTTTTGTAGGTTTTATGATTCATTTATTATTACCTAGTATTCCATTAGCTGCTTCTTTTGCTTTGGCAGCAATTTTATCACCAACAGATGCTGTAGCTGTTAAATCTATTACTAAGGGAATGAAATTACCTAAAGGATTGATGTCTATTTTAGAGGGTGAATCATTGTTAAATGATGCAGCAGGTTTAGTATCTTTTAATATTGCAGTCGCAGCAATATTAACTAATACTTTTTCTCTCGCAAAAGCAACACAGAATTTTTTATTTGTAGCATTAGGCGGTGCGATTTTAGGTTTAATATTAGGTGTTTTATTAGAAAGAATTAAGTATAAATTTGCACATTTAATTGGAGAAGAATCTAATGTTATGGTTATTTTTCAGTTGATGACACCAGTTGTTGTTTACTTTATTGCAGAACATTTACATGTGTCTGGTGTTATTGCAGTTGTGATTACAAGTATTATTTATAATTTTGCACGTGATTTATTTAATCAAGATGCTTTGCAAAGTGAACCTTTATTACTTATTGATGCGGGTCAAATGACTGTAGGCTATATTTTGAATGGATTTGTTTTTGTTTTTTTAGGTTATTTATTACCAGAAATAGTTTTAAAAGTTGTGCAAACACCTGAATTAAGAGGGGTGAAAGTAATGATGATTACAATAATCATTACATTAGCTTTAATTTTAGTTCGTTTCTTATTTGTTTATTTATTATATGTTCGTTTTCAAGAACATAGTTTTACGAGTGTTAAAAAAGTTGTAAAAGTATTTCGTGAGCGTAAATTAGATGTGGGTAATTATACACGTTTTGAATATGCTTTGATTACAGCATTATGTGGTATTCATGGAACGGTGACAATGGCGACCGCCTTATTAATACCAGTTGCATTGTCTAATGGTGAAGCTTTTCCATTAAGAGATACGATACTATTTATTGCAAGTGGTGTTGTACTATTGAGTATGATTATTGGAACGATTACACTACCAATCATGATTAAATCAACAGATGAACAAGATTATTTAGAACGTAATGCGATACGCCAACAAGTTATAGACGAAACCATTATTGAACTAAAAGCACGTAATTTTGAGCAAATGACTGCAAGAGAACAATTAGCATTTGCACAAGTATTAAAACAATTAGAAGAGCAACGTATTGTTTTAGATGATAATCATACTTACTTATATAAAGAAATTGAAAGAATTTATCGTTATGTACTAAGTAAAGAAAAGGACCATATGGTG
Organism: Staphylococcus sp. B1(2026); assembly: GCF_058895785.1. Classification (NCBI taxonomy): domain Bacteria; kingdom Bacillati; phylum Bacillota; class Bacilli; order Caryophanales; family Staphylococcaceae; genus Staphylococcus; species Staphylococcus sp. B1(2026). The sequence goes on along the minus strand of NZ_JBZXTS010000019.1, from coordinate 23,151 downwards.
AGATTAATAGAGCAATCTCCTGATAAATCTATTTTATTAAAGATATTTGATATTCATAGATTACGTCGAGCTAAATTATTAAACTATTCATTATTGCAACAAATTATTTTGCAATTAATGATTAGTTATAAACAAACAATATTTAAACGATTAAGTTTAAAATATTACTTTAAAGAAAAGTTAACACGTTCACAAAAAATGAGTAAAATAACAGATAAATTACCAAATGTTGCACAGTATTCGTCTCAATTGTATAAAGACCTAGATGATATTGTACATCAAATTATTGATGAAATTACAACAGATAAAAATAAACTTGCAGCACAATTAGTGTATGATGTTTATCGCTACTTTTCTGTAACACAATATCATATATTTATCGATAATGAAAATTATAATGAAGAATTATCTATGATTAGTAGTGAAGTTATACAATTACAAAAATATCGTGTGATGACGATGCGTAAATTAAATTTTATTAGTGAAGAAGATGCTAATCTTATTTTAAGAGATATGAATTATGAAGAAGCATTAATTTTTAATAATCAAGGAGAATAATATGAAATTAAGAACAGTAGTTTTTTGGTTGTTAGCATTACCTATATTTTTAGCGGATGCTTATAAACGTTTTATTAATCCAGAAGCACCAGACTATATTAGTGAATTAACGAATGTTATGCCTTCCGTAGTTAAAATTATACTTTTTATTATATACATTTTAGCACTATTATATTTTTTCCCGTATAGAAGAAGACGATAAAATTCATCAACAAGCAAAATCAAGCATTTAAAATGTCTGATTTTGCTTGTTTTGGTTTTATGAAAGAGTTAAAGTAGAGTTTTCAAGTATTTTCATGTATAATAATATAATGAGATGTTATGGATAAATATAATTTCTAAAATAGGAGGTTGATTATGTTACCAAAATCTTTCGAACAATATAAATTTAAAGAATTCATCAATGAAGCAATAGTAGATTTACATTTTTCACAACCAACAATGATTCAACAACGTGTTATGCCACAAGTATTAAAAGGTAAATCATTAATTGGACAATCACAAACTGGTACGGGAAAATCACATGCATTTTTATTACCATTAATTAATAGAATTGACTCAACTAAACCACAAGTGCAGGTTGTTATTTTAGCACCGACACGTGAACTAGCTAAACAATTATTTGATGCTACGCAACATATTTTATTATTTGAAAAAAATATTAAAGCAGCATTATATATTGGTGGTACAGATAAACACAAAGATATTGAAAAATCTAAAGTACAACCACAAATTATTATAGGTACGCCAACACGCATTAATGATTTAGCTACAGATATTATTTTGGACTTGCATGAAGTAAATTCAATTGTAGTAGATGAAGCAGATTTAATGCTAGATTTAGGTTTTTTAGAAGATGTAGATAAAATTTTATCTAAACAAAGTGAAAAAGCGCAATTACTTGTTTTTTCAGCGACAATTCCAGTAGGCTTGAAACCATTCTTAAATAAATATTTAGAAAATCCAGAATTTATTCAAGTTAATCCGATGCAAGATACAACGAAAAATATAACTAATTATTTGGTGGCTATAAAGGGTGCTAGTCGAGATGAAAAATTATTGCAAGTGATGTCGACACTTAATCCATATTTAGCGATTATTTTTGCGAATAAACGTGAAACAGTTGATCATGTTGTTAATATTGTATCTGAAGCGGGCTATAAAGTAGGTGTTATACATGGTGGTTTAACACCACGTGAACGTACACAAATGATGAAACGTATTCGTAATTTAGAATTTCAATATGTGATTGCAAGTGATTTAGCAAGTCGTGGTATTGATATAGATGGTGTATCGCATGTTATTAATTATGAAATTCCAAAAGATGTAGATTTCTTTATTCATCGTATCGGTAGAACAGGACGTGGGAATTTAAAAGGTGAATCGATTACACTATATTCAACAAGCGATGAATATTTATTAACACAAATTGAACAAAAAAAGGTAACGTATTTTTATGCAGAACCTAAAAATGGAGAATTAGTATTAGTAAAAGATCGTCATGAGCGTATGAAACGTGTTAAAAAAACACCGGATGGTGAGATTCATGAACGTTTAAAACGAAAAGTTAAATCAGCTAAAAAAGTTAAACCGGGATATAAGAAAAAGTATAAGTATAAATTAGATAAATTAAAACAAAAAGAACGTCGAAAATTTGCGAAATCACGTGGACGTAATGAAAAACGACAATAGGAGATAAATAAAATGACATTAAAAATTGGTTCTCATGTTGCCATGGCTGGTAAAAAAATGTTAGTAGGTGCTGTTGAAGAGGCATTAAGCTATGGTGCAAATACATTTATGATTTACACTGGTGCACCACAAAATACACGTCGTAAACCTATTGAGGAATTAAATATTGATGCTGGTCTAGCATTAATGACCGCTAAAGGGATTGATGTAAATGATATCGTTGTGCATGCACCATATATTATTAATATTGCTAATACTGAAAAACCAGCAACATTTAAGCTAGGTGTTGAATTTTTACAAAAAGAAATTGAACGTACAGAAGCTATTGGTGCAAAACAAATTGTTTTACATCCAGGTGCGCATGTTGGTGCAGGTGCTGATGCAGGTATTAAAAAAATTATTGAAGGTTTAAATGAAGTATTAAGTAATGATAATGATGTTCAAATTGCTTTAGAAACAATGGCAGGTAAAGGAACAGAATGTGGTCGTTCTTTTGAAGAATTAGCCAAAATTATTGAAGGCGTAACAAATAATGAACGCTTATCTGTTACATTTGATACGTGTCATGTTAGTGATGCAGGTTATGATATTGTTAATGATTTAGACGGTGTGCTAACACAATTTGATAAAATTGTAGGATTAGATCGTATTAAAGTATTACATATTAATGATAGTAAAAATCCAACAGGTGCTCATAAAGATAGACATGAAAATATTGGTTATGGACATATTGGATTTGAATCATTACATCGTATTATTACGCATGAAAAATTTAAAAATATTCCTAAAATATTAGAAACACCATATGTTGGAGAAGATAAAAATAATAAACGCGCACCTTATAAATATGAAATTGACATGATTAAATCGGGTCAATTCGATGCACAATTATTAACAAAAATTATGCAGTAATAGTTAAGGAGGGCCTATATGAATTTAGAAGAAGCTTTAGAAGTGATGCGTGAGGCTGGTTATAAAGATACAAAGAAGAGGCGTGATATGATTGAAGTTTTTGTAAAACAAAATCGTTATATTTCTGCTAAAATATTACAACAGCACTTATTACCACTTTATCCCCAAATTAGTTTCGATACGATTTATCGTAATCTGAGTACATTTGAATCAGTAGGTATTATAGAACGTACCGAATTAAATGGTGAACGTCATTATAAAATTGGTTGTACAGGACATAATGACCATCATCATCATTTTATTTGTTATCGTTGTGGTAAAACAACAGTACTAGATGATTGCCCAATAAATATATTTGCCAAGCAATTACCTAATTATCAGATTACAGCGCATAAAATTGAATTATATGGCTTATGTGATCAATGTAATGTTTATGAAATTAAGATTAATTCGTGATTTGATAAAGACATACTAACAGTAAATAGGATTAATGATAAAAGTAAATTCATAATTATCATTAATCCTATTATTGTTAAAGACTTATTTTATATTATAAATAATATCGCTCTAAAGACTTATTTTATTTATAGTATAAAATAAGTTATACTATAAAAAGTAAAGTGCAGAGGAGATTAATGATGATGAAAGTAATAAAAATTAGTCCACGAGGCTATTGTTACGGAGTGGCTGATGCGATGGTTATCGCAAGAAATGCTGGTATGGATAAAAATCTTCCACGTCCTATTTATATTTTAGGAATGTTAGTTCATAATGAACATGTAACTAAAGCATTTGAAGAAGAGCAAATATTTACCGTTGATGGTCCTAATCGTTTAGAAATCTTAGAAAAAATTGATAAAGGTACGGTTATTTTCACAGCACATGGTATTAGTCCAGAAGTGAAAAAACGTGCTATAGAAAAAGGTTTAACATGTCTGGATGCATCATGTCCAGATGTTTTACGTACACATGATTTAATACGTCATAAAGTTGCTGAAGGATATGATATTATCTATATTGGGAAAAAAGGTCATCCAGAACCAGAAGGTGCTATCGGCGTGGCACCAAACCATGTACATTTAGTACAAACATTAGATGATTTAAACCATTTGAACTTATCTCAACAAGAAAAATTAATTGTTACAAATCAAACGACGATGTCTCAATGGGATGTACAAGATTTAGCTCAAAGTTTAATTGATTTATTTCCTAATATAGAGTTTCATAAAGAAATTTGTTTAGCGACTCAAGTGAGACAAGAAGCGGTAGCAGAGCAAGCACAAGCAGCTGATTTGTTAATTGTTGTAGGAGATCCACGTTCAAATAATTCTAATCGCTTAGCACAAGTATCTATTGATATTGCGAAAACAACAGCATACAGAATAGGCAGCATTGAAGATATTGATTTAAATTGGTTGAAAGGTATTGAAACAGTAGCTGTGACATCAGGTGCTTCAACACCAACGATTGTTACTAAAGAGGTGATTAAATTTTTAGAAAAATTTGATGAAAATGATCCAACAACACATGATCAACAATCTAAAATTGTGTTATCAAAAATTTTGCCGAAACCTAAGAAACAGTTGAAGAAAGAGACGTTATAATGATGAGTATATATTGACATTTTTCATTATTTCATGTAGCATAATTGACGTAGAGAGAGATAATAAATAATACATTACATGGAGGTAAATGATGACACACATTCAATTTGATTATTCAAAAGCACTGAATTTTTTTGGACAACATGAGTTGACACAATTAAAACCATTAGTATCAGCTGCACATCGTACATTACATGAAGGCAGTGGTGCAGGTTCTGATTTTTTAGGGTGGGTAAATTTACCAACAAATTATGATAAAGAAGAATTTCTGCGTATTCAGCAAGCAGCTAAAAAAATCCAATCAGATTCTCAAATTTTATTAGTTATTGGTATCGGTGGTTCTTATTTAGGTGCACGTGCAGCTATTGAGTGGGCTTCAAATAGTTTTTATAATTTGCAAGCGGATGATAAAAGACAAGGTCCTCAAATTATTTTTGTAGGTCATCATATTTCATCAACATATACTAAAGATTTAATTGATTATTTAGCAGCATCAAATAAAGATTGGTCTATTAATGTAATTTCTAAATCAGGAACAACAACTGAACCTGCTGTTGCGTTTCGTATCTTCAAAAAATTATTAGAAGAAAAATACGGAAAAGAGGGTGCACAACAGCGTATTTATGCAACAACTGATAAAGAAAAAGGTGCATTAAAGCAGTTGGCAAATGAAGAAGGTTATGAAACATTTGTCGTGCCTGATGATGTTGGTGGTCGTTTTTCTGTATTAACAGCTGTTGGTTTATTACCGATTGCAGTTGCTAATATTGATATTGAAGCAATGATGTCTGGTGCTGCACAAGCACAGCAAGATTTTTCAGGAGATGATTTATCAACAAATATTGCTTATCAATATGCAGCTATCCGTCATATTTTGTATAGTAAAGGTAAAATGATTGAAATGTTGATTAATTATGAACCAGCTTTACAATATTTTAATGAATGGTGGAAACAATTATTTGGTGAGTCTGAAGGTAAGGATTTTAAAGCTTTATATCCATCAAGTGCATGTTTCTCAACAGATTTACATTCATTAGGTCAATATGTACAAGAAGGACGACGTGACTTATTTGAAACAGTTATTAAAGTTACTAAAGCTCGTCATGAATTAATAATTGAAGAAGAAGAAAGTAACTTAGATGGGTTGAATTTCTTAGCTGGCAAGACAATGGATGAAGTTAATACTAAAGCATTCCAAGGTACCTTATTAGCTCATACAGATGGTCAAGTACCAAATTTAGTTGTAGAAATACCACAATTAGACGCCTATACATTTGGTTATTTAGTATATTTCTTTGAAAAAGCTGTAGCAATTTCAGGTTATTTACTAGGATTAAATCCATTTGATCAACCTGGTGTAGAAGCCTATAAACGTAATATGTTTGCGTTATTAGGTAAACCAGGATATGAAGATTTAACACAAGAATTAGAATCACGCTTATAATATGATTTATTTAAGCTGCTCCTATCTTTAAAGATAGTGAGCAGTTTTCATTTTAGGAGGTAACATGATTAAAAAAAGAAATAGGCGTCATCGCACAACTTATCAGCAAGTATTAATGATTGCTAGTATTTTCACTATTATTTTAATTATGTTGTACTTGCTGGCACATCGTCAACCCGAACAAGATGCAGTTCTTTCAGATGTCAATAATGAATTATTAACACCACAAGTATTAGCTTATGAACCTTTAGTAAAATACTATGCTGAAATTAATCACATGACCTCAGATATTAATATTTTATTAGCGATTGTTAGACAAGAGTCTAATGGTCAAGTTGCAGACGTTATGCAATCTTCAGAATCAGCAGGGTATCCTCCTAATTATTTTACACAACCTGAAGAATCTATTGCACAAGGTGTTTATTATTATGCAACAATTAAGCAACGTATCACTGAATTATTTCCTAATCAAAATATTTTAACTAATGAACAAAAAATTCATTTAGCTATGCAAAGTTATAATTTTGGTAAAGGATTTGTAGATTACGTGGCACAAGTTGGTCAGTTTAATGATCGTATAATTATTAATTTTGCTAATGAGCAAGATAGTAGTTGTTCACAAGAAAAACGTCAAATGTATGGTGCATGTTATGGTGATATTTATTATTATCAACACGTGATGCGTTATGTAAATATTTCTGAAAATATTATAGATGGGACATGGATAAGTCAATAATTAAATTTTATCTTGACATCTAGTAAGAAAAGTTTTAAAATTTAAAGCGTAATAATTACGTTTTAAGAGGAGTAAAATATGAAAAATACTAAAAAAATAGCTTTAGGATTAATGAGTTTATTAGTTACGGGCTCTTTAGTTGCCTGTCAACCTTCACAACAATCTGAATCAAGTAATACATCAGAAGTTACTTCAACAATGCATAAATTAGAACAAATTAAAGTTGTTGCAACATTAGATTTTTATGGTGAAGCTGCAAGTAAAGTATTAGGTAAACATGGAACAGTAGATAGTTTGATTTCTAGTCAAGCAGCAGAACCACATGAATTTGAACCAACTGTGGATGATGCAAAAAAAATAGAACAAGCTAATTTTGTTATTTATAATGGATTAGGTTATGATGCATGGACTGAAAAATTATTAGCTGCTAGTCATCAAAATCAGCGTGTGGCCGTGAATGTAGCAACTAATATTATGAATAAAGTTGAGGGAGATAACGAGCATATTTGGTATCAACCTGATACAATGATTAAAGTAACAGAAGATTTAATTAAACAATTTAGTATATTATCACCACAATATGCTGATGAGTTTCGTAAAAATGGAGAAGCATATATTCAAGAGCTACAAAAAGTAGTAGATAAAGCTGATCAAGTTAAAGCTTTAGCACAATCTGGCAAAGTTGATGTTTCAGAACCAGTATATGACTATGCTTTAGAATATGTAGGATTGACTGTTAATAATAAAGAATTTTCTAAAGCTGCTGAAGAAGGTACAGATCCTTCTCCTAAAGCTATTGAAGAAGTGAATGCTGATTTAAAAAATAAAAAAGTTAAATTATTTGTCTACAATCCACAAGAAACTAATGACACAATTGATAATTTAGTGAAAGTGGCAAAAGATAACCATATTCCAGTAATAGAAGTATCAGAAACTTTACCAGCGGGTAAAACTTATGCCCAGTGGATGTTTGATCAATATCAATCACTAGAAAATGCTTTAAAATAATTTTAAAAATATCAACTGAGTATATTTATGTATTCAGTTGATATTTTTTATTATGGTTAATATACTATATGTAATATTGATGGGTATTATTTTTTTATGATTTAAATATACAGTAAAAAGGGAAAAATAATAGAAAATTTTTATATAAAAAAACTAAAGTCTTTCATATCTATTTAAACGTTTTCTTAAAAATAAAAGCTAATATAACAATCTTTTACTATTTTTAATAATTAAAAGATAACTCTCTATATTTTATTAAATCTATTTTAAATTACTAAAATATTATGGTATAATTAAAATATAAGAAATTAATAACGGTGGTGAACAAATGAATACACGTCAATTGCAATATTTTAGAGAGCTAGCTAAGACAGAGCATTATACCAAAACTGCAAAAAAGTTAAATATAACGCAACCTAGCTTAAGCCACGCAATTTCAGAGTTAGAAAAAAATTTGGGTGTTTCATTATTTGAAAAAGATGGAAGAAATGTAAGATTAACAAAATATGGTTTATTTTTTTTAACTTATGTTGAAGATGCATTATCAGAATTAGAAAAAGGTAAGCAGAAATTGATGGAATTAGTTAATCCTCATACGGGAAGTATTGATTTAAGTTATGTTAATGCATTAGGATTACATTTTATTTCGCAAATTATAGGCATGTATAATATCCAAACGAATAATGATACAGAAAAAATGGTTAATTTTAATTTTATACAAAATAGTGAAGAAGATTTAATGCATAAATTAATTAAAGGTCAGTATGAATTTGTTTTCAATTTTAAAGATAATGAGTACGAACAATGTCATTATTTTCCAGTAGCGAGATATCGTTTTGTGCTTATTGTTTCTCCAAATCATGAATTAGCAAAATATAATAAAATCACTTTAGATAAGATAAAAAAATATTCTTTATTATGTTTTGCGCCACAATGCTCATTGTATTTAACAACTAAACGTTTTTTTGATACGTATAAAATTACACCTGTCAAACAAACGAGTTTAGTAAATACTTTAACTATTGCTGGATTAGTTGAACAAAATTATGGTATTGCAATTGTTCCGAAGATTCGAGCACTGAGATATTCAAACGTAAAAGTCATAGAATTAGATTTTGATCAATCAGATAACTTTATTTACATGACAACGTCAAAAACACATAAATTATCTCCTGTTGCAGAATCTTTTAAAAAATTTATAGAACAGCAAGCTGAAAATGGAAGTTTAGATAATTTATTATAATTTTATACTGAAAACTATGTTTATTTACATAGTTTTTTTAAATTTGTAGCTTAATATTGTTAATCATAAATTTTTGTTTTATGATGAGTAAATATAATTTGAAAAGAAGGTGTTGTACTTGAAATTTAAAAATTATCATCTGATAATGATTGTAATTTTAGTTGTACTATGTGCACATAGTTACTTTATATTTTTTAATAAAGGTATATTAATGACATTAGAAGATTTTTATAAACAACAATTAGTCTTTTATAGAGATGGTTGGGAAAAGGTTCATAGTGGACAATTCACTTTTTGGACATGGAATAATTTATTAGGAAATGATTATTTGGCAGCAAATTCGTTTTATTTTACATATAGTCCATTTTTTTGGCTAGCTATGTTATCACCTAAAATATATTTACCACAAGCAATGTTAATATTAAATATGGTAAAAATGATTGTGGCAGCAATATTGATGATGAAATATTTAAAGCATATTAAAGTGACAAAGCCATCCGTAGTATTATTAGGAGCTATAATGTATGCTTTTAGTGGCGCTTTAATTTTAAATTACTTTTTTAATCACTTTAATGATACTTTTTGCTTGTTTCCATTATTTTTAATAGCAAGTGAAAAATTTATTAAACATCAAAAATATTTAGGGATTATAGCTATATTTGCATTACAAACAATGATCAATATTAATTTTTTATATAATTTATTGATTTTTGTGTCTTTATATATTTTGTTTCGTTATTTAATGTATCATCAGTTCATAGTTTGGCAACATTTCTTCAAACAATTAATAGTTTATTTATTATCTTTAAGTTTAGCTATTGCAATAGGTATGATTAATTTTCTACCTACGGTGTTAAATTTATTACATAATCCACGTGTAGGGACATTTCATTATGCATTCCAAAAAATGAATATTGATTATTTATCAACGACAGTATTAGCTATAATTAATGAATCATTATTTCCTCCGACAAGTATTTATAGAGATGAGTTAGTCTCTGAAAAAATGATAGGGAGTTTTAATTTTCAATCATTGACATTATTTGTTGCGACAATTGCAATGATTATTTTACCATTGATGTTTAAGTTATTAACTAAACGTCAATACTTATTGATAATAAGCTATTTTACGATAAGTATGATAATTTATATTGTGCCTGTTTTAAATAGTATGGCTACCGGTTTTAGCAATGTTACATTTCGTTGGGGATTTATTATTTGTGCCTTAATGATTGCTCTAGCTTGTTATTTATGGGAGCAACTTGAAGTACAACATTTAAAATTGTTATTGAAAGTAGTTATTAGTTATAGTTTATTGGCTATCGGTGTAGTTTTATTTACTGTAAAGTTACAAGCTTATAGAGACATTAGTTATTATATTGGTCGTTTATTGTACGGTATTTTACCAACTTTTATTATATTATTTTTAGTCTGTTTGGCGATTATTTATATGATGTTTGTGAAAAAAATTCAACTTACTTTTTTAATTCTGATATTAATGATTCAATCTATTAGTGCATTTATATTTTTTGTTAATTTTAATTCAGGATATGAAAAAAAGGGATATTATGATGCGGAAGTAATTACACATTTAAATAGCACGCAAAAAACAATTGATTATTGGCACAATACTAAAATTATAGATAAAGCAAATACACGTCTATTAATGGATCATTGGGCTTTGGCACAAAGTACAGTTAAAATTAATGGTGGATTAGCTTTCGGTCTTAATATGCCTAGAGTCTTTCATTCAGTTTATAATAGTCAAACGAATGATTTTTATGATTATAGTCAAGGTTTTGTAAATGAAACAAATACATATTGGTTGAGAGGGTTTAACAATGATTCGTTAATTCATTCATTAATTGCAACAAAAGGTATTATTTCAACAACTAATAATTTAGCGTATCAACATTTACCAGCGGGTTTTATTAAACAAGCACAACAAGAAAAATATGTTTACTATAATAATGATTTATATATAGGTATTGCACAAAAATTTAAACAATATTTAACGATTGATGAATTTAATCAATTACCTTATCTCGTTAAACCACAAGTATTAAATCAATATTTAATTACGGATGATCAATTATCTATTGCACATGGTAATATAGCAACAATAAATAATTATGATAAAACATTAAAATATCTTCAAGATTATTCTACAATTGTTTTAGAAGATAATGAAAATTTTCTAGTAAATAATATTACTGTTATGCAGTTAGCAATGACCGAAGAAGGCACATTATACATACCTCATAATGATAATGTAAAAATATTTAAAAATGGTCAATTTTATGAAGATATTGATTTTAATTATTATGATGTTCATGAAACAATGACACCAATGAGTTATCAAAAAGGTGATATTATTGATATTCAATTGTTACCTGGGCAATATCATATTGCAACTAATTTTTATCAAGAAAATGATTTTGCACTCGTTAATGTACCTTTAAGTCATATGCAATCAATGATACAACAAAGAATGATTAAACATCTCGATGAAAAATTATTACCTAATCAATATCTTGCAACTATCAACTTAGAGGAAGATAGTGTTGTTTACTTTGCTATACCAGCTAATGAAGGATGGTCTGCTAAGGTAGATAATCAACTATATCAAATTAAAATAGTACAAGGTGGTTTTATTAGTTTGACACTGCCGGTAGGACAACATCAAATTGTCTTAACATACACGACGCCAGGATTTTATATAGGTTTAATTGTGTCAATCATATCTAGTATGATATTTATTTGCTTACTGTTAATTAACAGACGTCATCGTATTATGTCGTGATTAATTTATGTTATAATAAAGATATTAATACGTAGAAGCGGGTGTTAGCATGAATGATTTGATTAAACATAAATTAGCTTTATTACCAGATCAACCAGGTTGTTATTTAATGAAAGATAGACAACAACAAGTAATTTATGTAGGTAAAGCGAAAATTTTAAAGAATCGTGTAAAGTCTTATTTTACAGGAAGTCATAATATTAAAACACAAAGATTGGTAAGTGAAATTGTTGATTTTGAATATATTGTAGTTGCTTCAGAATTAGAATCATTAATTTTAGAAGATAATTTAATTAAACAACATAATCCTAAATATAATATTCGTTTGAAAGATGATAAAACTTATCCTTATTTAATGATTACACAAGAAAGACACCCACGTTTGTTAATTACAAGACAAGTTAAGCGTAAAAAAGGTATGTATTTTGGGCCATATGCTAATGTTTCAGCGGCTAATCGTACTAAACAATTATTAGAACGTATGTACCCTTTACGTCGTTGTCATCCAATTCCTAAACGTGCATGTTTGTATTATCATATGCATCAATGTTTAGGACCATGTAATCATGAAGTACCAATAGAACATTACCAACAACAAATTGATAAAATTTCACATTTTCTAAAGGGTCATACAAAAGAAACGGTTAATGAATTGACACATAAGATGCATATTGCGAGTGAAAAACTAGAGTTTGAACGTGCTGCTGAATTAAGAGACTTGATTGCTAGTGTAGAGATTATAAGTGAACAACAGAAAATTACGCAACAGCAAAAGGTAGATTGTGATATTTTTGGTTATGCTTATGATAAAGGATGGGGTTGTGTACAAGTATTTTTTATTCGTCAAGGTAAGATGTTAGAAAGAGATGTTTCTATTTTTCCACTTTATCAAGATGTTGTTGAAGAATTTAATACGTTTATTGGTCAATTTTATCATCAAGCACAGCATTTATTACCGAAACAAATATATGTTCCAGATATGTGTGATAGTCAATTATTGTCTCAGTTTTTATCTACTAAAGTTTATGTTGCAAAACGTGGTAAAAATAAGCAATTAGTAGAAATGGCAAATGATAATGCACAACGAAAATTACAAGAGAAGTTTGAATTGATTGCTAGAGATGAAGCACGAACAATTAATGCTGTTAAAGAACTGGGAGATTTATTGAATATTCCTACACCTGTCCGTATTGAAGCGTTTGATAATTCTAATATTCAAGGTGTAGATGCAGTATCTGCCATGGTAGTTTTTATAGACGGTAAAGCAAGTAAAAAAGATTATCGTAAGTATAAAATAAAAACAGTACAAGGTGCAGACGATTATGAAACAATGCGTGAAGTTGTTCGACGTCGATATTTAAGAGCATTAAATGAACAACAGCCACTGCCTGATTTAATTATTGCTGATGGAGGTAAAGGTCAAATTTCAGCAATTCGAGATGTATTAGAAAATGAATTGAATTTATTTATTCCTGTGGCTGGATTAGTAAAAAATGATAAACATCAAACAGCAGAATTATTATTTGGTGATAATTTAACGCATGTTGCGCTTGATAAACGTTCTCAAACTTTTTATTTATTACAACGTATTCAAGATGAAGTTCATCGTTTTGCGATTACATTTCATAGACAAACACGTCAAAAAAATAGTTTGCAATCATCCTTAGATCATATTACTGGTATTGGAAAACAACGTAAACAATTATTATTGCAACATTTTGGAACAATAAAAGCAATTCGTCAAGCTACGTATGAAGAAATACTTGTATTAGGCTTACCTAAAAATATTGCACAAAATATTGTTAATTATTATCAACAGCAGGAGGAAAAAACATGAACCAAGCAATCGGTGTGATGGATAGTGGTATTGGCGGTTTAACGGTAACAGCAGAACTTATGCGTCAATTACCTAATGAAACGATTTATTATTTTGGTGATAGTTTGAGATGTCCGTATGGCCCGCGAGATTTAGAACAAGTTAAACAATTTACAATTGAAATCGCACAATTTTTAATGACAAAAAATATAAAGATGTTGGTTATTGCGTGTAATACAGCAACAGCTGCTGCCATCGTTACTTTAAATGAATTGTTGCCGATTCCAGTAGTTGGTGTGATTGCTCCAGGTGCACGTACGGCGATTCAAACGACCGTAAATAATCAAGTGCTTGTATTAGGTACAGAAGGAACTATAAAATCTCAAGCTTATAATTTAGCTATTCATAAGATTAATCCTTTAGTACATGTTGATGGTATTGCTTGTTCACCATTTGTTCCATTTATTGAAAATAAACAATACCAAAATGAGAATGACACAGAAAAATTAGTTAATGAAGTACTTAATGATACAAAAAAATTATCAGTAGATACTGTTATTTTAGGTTGTACACATTATCCATTAATTTCTTCAAAGATTCAGCAGTTTTATGGTAAAGATGTACAAGTTATTTCTTCGAGCCGAGAGACAGCTAGAGAAGTGAGTACAGTATTAACTTTGAAAAATATACATTATTTAAATTCAACCAAACAACCACATCGTTTTTTTGTAACATCAGAACCAGAAAAATTTAAACAAATAGCAAAAGAATGGTTGAATTTAACTAATATAGATGTTGAAGTTGTAACATTATAGGAGGATATATGACACAAATTATTATTGCTTCAAATAATCAAGGTAAAATTAAAGATTTTCAAGTTCAACTTGTACCATTAGGATTTGATGTTAAAGGTTTAGCTGATTTAAATATTAATTTCGAAGTAGAAGAAACAGGTAAAACTTTCGAAGAAAATGCAATATTAAAAGCAGTAGAAACAGCAAAATTTTTGAATTTACCTGTTATTGCAGATGACAGTGGTTTAGTAGTACCAGCATTAAATGGCCAACCAGGTGTTTATTCAGCAAGATTCGCTGGAGAACCTAAAAGTGATGAACGTAATAATCAAAAATTATTAGAATTAATGACGAATCAATCACAACGTTATGCTTATTTTGAATGTGTGTTAGCACTTGCTATGCCAAATGGTAAAGTACAAATTTTTACAGGGCGTTGTGAGGGAGAAATCGCTGAACAATTAATAGGTGATGAAGGTTTTGGTTATGATCCATTATTTTATTTACCACAATTGTCTAAAACTATGGCACAATTAACGAGTCAAGAAAAAGCACAATTAAGTCATCGTGGACAAGCAATGAAACAATTATTATCTAGTATTAATTTAAAGGAGATGAATGTATGAAAATTGTCATTGTGAGTGATAATCATCGTCAAAAAAATGTTTGTCATAATATTTATCAACGTTATCAAAATGAAGCTGATTTATTTTTACATTGTGGAGATTCGGAATTTGATTATGATAATGAAGAATTACAACATTTTGTTAAAGTAAGAGGTAATTGTGATTGTGATGAACGTTATCCTCTATCAGAATGTATTGATATTGAAGCTATCACTATTATGTTAACACATGGTCATTATTTTTATGTAGGTTCATCAAGACAAAGATTAGCACAAGCAGCAAAAGATCAAAATGCTAGTATAGCGATTTATGGACACACACATTTAGCTAAGTATGAAGTCGTAGATGGTGTGTTATGTATTAATCCAGGAAGTATTGCGCAAAGTAGAGATTTGAATATGCCAAACAGTTACGCTATCTTAGAGAAAATGCAACAAAATATCACGCTTACTTACTATGATCAACAACATAATATATTATTATCAGAAGATATAACATTAAATAGGTAAGTTGAATAGCTCATAAAGTTGATAACAATTTTATGAGCTATTTTATTTTAGTAAAAAAAACATTTACATTTAGTCATTTTTTGTTAAAATATATATTGTCAACAAACAAAAAGTTTTATTTTACTAAACTTAATAAACAAAAAGTTTTAGTTAGTAAACTCGATTGAAAGGAGTTATTAATGACCTATGATATAGGTGCTAAAATAAAAGCACTACGTTTACAAAAAGGATTGACTCAAGAAGAATTAGGAGAAAGAACAGATTTAAGTAAGGGTTATATTTCTCAATTAGAAAGAGATCTTGCATCGCCATCAATAGAAACATTTTTTCATATTTTAGAAGTTTTAGGTTGTAAACCAAGTGATTTTTTTGATGAAAAAAAATCACAACAAATTGTGTATACAGAAGCAGATTATACAGAATATGATGAATATGACCTAGGTTATAAATTGAAATGGCTAGTACCTGATTCTAATGAAAAAGATATTGAACCAGTGATTGTAACTTTACTACCTAATGCAAGCTATAAGATGTTTGAACCACATTTAAGTGAAACATTTATTTATATTTTAAATGGGCAAGTACAATTGAAATTCGGTCAGAAAATATTTCAAGCTCAAACGGGACAAACTTTTTATTTTGAAGCAACAGAAGCGCATCAATTAACAAATATTAGTCAACAATCTTGCCAATTATTAATTGTGGCAACAAATTCATATTTATAAGGAGAAATACATGAGTCAATATAGTGTTAGATTTAATAATGTTACAAAAAAATACGGAGATACAGTTATTTTAGATGATATTAATTTAGAAATAGAAAAAGGTAAATTTTACACTTTACTAGGGCCATCAGGTTGTGGTAAATCGACGATTTTAAATTTAATAGCTGGATTTTTAACACCTACTTCAGGAGATGTTTTTATTAATGAAGAACGCGTTAATCAAGTAGAAGCTAACAAACGCCAAGTGAACACAGTGTTTCAAGATTATGCTTTATTTCCACATTTAAATGTGTTCGATAATGTAGCATTTGGATTGAAAATTAAAGGTGTAGACAAAGCTACAATTGAAAAAAAAGTAAGTAAGGCACTAAAATTTGTTAATTTACCAGGATTTGAAAAACGTGAGATTTATGAAATGAGTGGTGGACAAAAACAACGTGTTGCGATTGCACGTGCAATTGTTAATGAACCTGAAATCATTTTATTAGATGAATCATTATCAGCGTTAGATTTAAAATTAAGACAAGAGATGCAGTATGAATTACGTGAATTACAACAAAATTTGGGTATTACATTTATTTATGTTACACATGATCAAGAAGAAGCTTTAGCCATGAGTGATTATATTTTTGTAATGAATAAAGGAAAAATTCAGCAATCAGGAACGCCGATTGATATTTATGATGAACCAGTTAACCGTTTTGTAGCAGATTTTATTGGAGAATCTAATATTGTACCTGCACGTATGATTGAGGATTATAAAGTTGAGATGTATGGTAAACAATATGAATGTGTTGATGCTGGTTTACCTGCTATGCAAAAAGTAGAAGTAGTGATTCGTCCTGAAGACTTAGAATTAACAACTGTAGAAAAAGGTAAAATTACAGTGCAAGTAGATACAGCTTTATTTAGAGGTGTTCATTATGAAATTATTGCATACGATGATTTAGGTAATGAGTGGATTATTCATTCTATTCATTCAGCAAAAGAAGGCGAATTAGTTGGATTACATTTTTCTCCAGAAGCAATTCATATTATGGTGCCCGGTGAGACTGAAGAAGAATTTGATGCACGTTTAGAAGCTTATGAGGATGAGGAGGAAAACACGCATGTTTAATCAAAAAACGAGAACCTTTTTCATGGTACCTTATGTAGCTTGGTTAATTTTGTTTGTTGTTTTTCCATTATGCTTAATTGTTTTCTATTCATTTAGAGATATTCACGGTCATTTTACATTAGAAAATTATAAAGCTTTTATTACACCGACGTATTTATGGATGACTGTTTATAGTTTTTGGTATGCTTTATTAATTACATTTATTTGTTTAATCATTTCATATCCATTAGCATATGTCATTCGTTTTACAAAACATCGTCAAATGTGGTTATTATTAATTATTTTACCGACATGGATTAATTTATTATTAAAAACATACGCATTTATGGGCTTATTTGGAGAATATGGAAGTGTTAATAAATTTTTATCTTTTTTAGGATTAGGAACACATCAATTACTATTTAATGGTGCAAGTTTTGTTATTGTTTCAGTTTATATATTTATTCCGTTTATGGTATTACCTATTTACAACTCAATAGAAGGATTAAATAAAACTTTGATTTCAGCAGCCAAAGATTTAGGAGCCAATCAATGGGTTACGTTTACACGAGTGATTTGGCCACTAACTTTTGCAGGTGTTAAAACGGCGATACAAACAACATTTATTCCAGCCTTATCTTTATTTATGATTACACGTTTAATTGCAGGTAATAAAGTGATTAATCTTGGAACGGCAATCGAAGAGCATTTTTTAGTTACTCAAAATAAAGGAATGGGTTCAACAATTGCAGTATTTTTAACACTTATTATGATTGTTGTAATGATTCTTACAGGGTCAACGGGTGTAGAAAAAATTAATGGAGGTAGAAAAGATGACTAAACCAATATCAAAAATATATTTAACATTGATGTTATTTTTCTTGTATACACCTTTGTTATTTTTAGCTTATTATTCGTTTGCTTCTTCTGGTAATATGGTAAGTTTTGATAGTTTTACTTTAGATAATTATAAAGAATTTTTTAGTAATAAAAGATTAATTATGATCGTTGTTAATACAATTATTATTGCATTATTATCAGCATTAGGTGCTACTATTTTAGGTGTTTTTGGCGCATTAGCTATTTTCGGTGTAAAGCAAATGAAACAAAAAAATACTTTACTTGTACTTAATAATATTTTAATTGTTAGTCCAGATGTTATTATTGGTTCGTCATTTTTATTATTATTTACAGTTGTAGGTTTAAAATTAGGATTTAGTTCAGTGCTTATTGCACACATTGCATTTAGTGTACCTATTGTCGTTTTAATGGTGTTACCTAAATTACAAGAAATGCCATTGTCTATGATTGCTGCTGCTAGAGATTTAGGTGCGTCTTGGCGTCAAGTATTAACACATGTCGTTATACCATTTTTATCTCCAGGTATCTTTGCTGGTTTTTTCATGGCTTTAACTTATTCATTAGATGATTTTGCTGTTACATTTTTTGTGACTGGTGGTGGTTTCCAAACATTATCAGTAGAAATTTACTCTATGGCACGTCAAGGTGTATCATTACAAGTTAATGCCTTATCAACATTATTATTTGTTATTATTTTTGTTATTGTAATCATCTATTACTTTATTCAAACTAATAAACAAAAACAGGAGGTTAGATAATGAAAAAAATCATAAGTGCAGCTAGTCTAATCTTAGTTATTTCAATTGTATTAATTTTTACATCTTATCAATTAGATAAAGGGCAACAAGGAAGTAAAAATCAAAATTTAATTATTTTTAATTGGGGAGAATATATTGATCCATCATTAATCGATAAATTTGAGAAAGAAACAGGTATTAGAGTAATTTATGAAACATTTGATTCGAATGAAGCAATGCTTGCAAAAATAGAACAAGGTGGTACTGCTTATGATATTGCTATGCCGTCTGACTATATGATTAATAAAATGAAGAATCAAGGCTTATTACTTCCTTTAGATAAAACTAAATTGACTTATTTTAAAGACATTGATCCACAGTTACTGAATAAATCATTTGATAAAGGAAATGAATATTCAGTACCTTATTTCTGGGGTACAGTAGGTATTATTTATCATCCAGATAAAGTTAATAAAGAGTTAACATTTGATTCATGGAATGATTTATGGGATCCAAGTTTAAATAATCAAATATTATTAATTGATGGGGCTCGTGAAATGATGGGAATTGCGTTACAATCTTTAGGTTATTCAGTTAATGATAATAATCCTGTTAATTTATCAGTAGCTGAAAGAAAACTAGAAACATTAGCACCTAATATTAAAGCAATTAATGGTGATGAGAAAAAGATGTTGATGCAAAATAATGAAGCACCTGTGGCAATTGTTTGGTCGGGAGATGCAGCAGATATTATTTCTGAAAATGAAGAATTAACATATAAAATTCCAAAAGAAGGTACAAATTTGTGGTTTGATAATATGGTTATTCCTAAAACATCTCAAAATCAAGAAGCTGCTTATAAATTTATTAACTTTATTATGTCACCAGAAAATTATGCACAAAATGCAGAATATATTGGTTATTCAACACCAAGTTTAGCAGCTAAAGCATTATTACCAGAAGAAATTCGTGAAGATGAACGCTTCTATCCAGATTTATCTTCATTAAAAAAATCAGAAGTGTATGATAATCTACCACGTGATATTTTACAAAAATATAATGATTTATTTTTAGAATTTAAAATGAACTCACGATAAAGCTATAAAACCCTTGATATAATAGGGTTTTTAGCTTTTTTATTATGTGTAGTCCTAATGATTTTTTGTTGAAAGGTAATTGTTGTCAAAATCAAAATTCAAGTAATACTAGATAGAGTGTGTTATACTTATCACAATTAATTTAAGGAGAATATAAAATGAAACTTTATTATGCACCAGGAACTTGTGCTTTAGCTTGTTGGATTGCTTTAGAATGGGCAAACGCAGATTATACAGTAGAGAAAGTAAACTATGCCTCACCAGAATATAAAAAAATTAATCCTTTAGGATTAGTACCAGCATTAGATATTAATAAATCTCGTGCAATGACACAAGCTGATGCAATCTTACAATATATTACTGAACTTTATCCTGAAAGTGATTTAGGTAGCAAAGAAGGTATTGATAATCGTTTTGAATTTAATGAAACAATGTCATTTTTAACTGGAGATTTTCACCCAGCCTTTTGGCCAATGTTTGTACCTTTCCGTTATACAAAATCTAAAAAGATAGAAGATCAAAATTCTGTAAGAGAAGCTTCTTATGCTCGTATTGATTTAGCTATGACACATTTGAACAATTTAATTGGAGATAGTGGTCATGTTTATCAAGATAAACGTAGTGTAGCTGATGCGTATGCTTATGTTATGGCATTATGGTCTGAAAAAACACCAAAAACTTGGAAAGAATATCCAAATTTAGCTAAGTTTATGGAAGCAATGTCAAATGATGAATCAGTAAAAAAAGTATTATCATTAGCATAAAATTAATAGTCGTTACTATATTAAAACAATTCTTTATGAATTGTTTTTTTATCGGCGTTGAATAATAATACGCATAGGATTGCACTTTATGATATAATGAAAATATTCACAATTAATAACAGGAAGGTACATTCAATGAATAAAAAAATGAGACTATTAAGCAGTGTCTTATTAATGTCAGTTGTCGTCAGTGCTTGTAGTAAAGCAGAAAAAGCTAAAGAAGAAACATCCGTAATAAACACAGAGGAAACAACAGCTGTTAATAAAAAAGAAGTTGTTTCTAAAGAACAACATCAAGCGGACATTAATTTAGCGATTACAAATTTTAATGATGCTAAAAGTTTAAAGGTAACGTATAAAGATGGCTTATCTGATTGGGCATATTCGGGTATTATGAGTTATGATGCAGTAAATAATAAGTTTATTGTCATAGAACAAAATAAACAAGAAAAATTATCAGTTTATTATGATCGTAAAAATGATGAATTTTTTACATTAACCGATGGTAAAGATGTATCAGATGATTATTCTCAATCAATTCCTTTAGTACAATTAGCTGATCGTCGTGTAGAAATGACAATGAATTTTTTTAAGACATTAGCAGAATATCAAGAGGGTGATTTACCTTTTGAAGTAACATCTTCTGGTGATTATCAATTTATAGGTAAAAAATCAGCATTAGCAACAGCTGTTAAAAAAATATCGACAGACAATGGAAAAGATAATGTTAAAAATATTGACGGTAAAGATTTAACTTTATTACTAACAATAAATACAGCTAACGAAATCACAGCAATAAAAATATCAGGTCATTTAACTATTAATTATAAAGATAATACGAGTGAAGAAGGCGAATTAAATACTGAATATATAATTGCTAATTACAATCAAACAGGTGTTAAATTTGAAAAAGCGACGAAAGATAAGTCGGTAGAAAATACATCTGAAGAACGTAGTTATGAACATTAGGAGATAAGTGATGATAATTAGAGCAGCAGAAATCGAAGATAGTCGTGTAATGAGTAGTGTCTTTGCTAAAACATGGAAAAGTGCCTATCAAGCAATATTACCAAAAGATTTTTTAGATAATTTATCTGAAAAACAATGGATTGCTAGTTTTGATAATATGTTAGTTCAAAATAAGGTGCAAGCATATGTTGCAATTATTGAGGATAAAATTGTAGGTGTTATAATTCTAGATGCTCAAGAAGGTCGTATTATTGCATTGAATATTTTACCTAATTATCAACATTTAGGTATAGGACGCCAATTGATGATACAAGCTTTTAAAATATTACAATTAGCTCATCAAACAATCTATTTACAAGTACTTAGAAAAAATTATTCAGCACGTGCATTTTATGAAAAAATGGGTTTTAAAAACACACGAGATATTAAAATTTTAGTTATAGCGAATACAGAGTTTGAAGAATATATTTATACATATAATTTTGAAGAAGTAGAATAATCTGCTTCTTTTTGTCGTTATTAATGTGGAAATAATATTATTTTAACATTAAAGGTGATAATAGTATAATAAAAACATATATGAAAACGTTTTATATAGGGAGGGGGGAGGATGAAATGAATCAGAGACAAATACAATTGTTAGATTATCTAATTAAAGAATCTAGTTATCAAACTAGTGAACAATTGGCAGAATATTTTAATGTATCTACAAAAACAATATTACAGGATATTAATAAATTAAATGGTGTATTATCTGTACTAAAAATTCATATTAAAAAAATACCTAGGCATGGTATTAAGCTAGATTTAAATAGAGTACAATTTAATAAATTATCACATAAAATTCATGAAATATGTGAATTAAAGATATTTGAAAAATATTCTCCAGAATATAGAATACAAATATTAATAAGTCGACTAATAAAAACTAATGACATAGATATTTTTGATTTTGCTGAAGAAATGTGCATTAGTGAGCAATCTATAAAAAAAGATATAGATAAAATAAATCAAGAAATACAGTCATACGGTATTAGTTTAGTAATAAAAAAATATAAAATAAAATTATTAGGTGATGAATATTCATGGCGTAATTTTTTTAGAAAATATATTATACAAAAAGTTTTATATAATGTATCTATTGCGTAGTTCAAAAT